>NZ_JBTJEQ010000006.1:0-130158 GCF_054456675.1 Jatrophihabitans sp. YIM 134969 | reverse complement strand
GGCGGGGGCGGTCGAGGCAGACGCAGCGGCAGGCGGCGCGGGTTCGAGCGGGTCGACGGTGGCCGCGGGAGCGTCGAACGGCACCGCCGGCCGGCCGGCGGCGGGGGTCGAGCTCAGCGTGATCGCGGGGACGGGGACGCCGCCGAGGGCGACCCGCTCCTCGGCGAGCCGACGGACCTCAGCCTGCAGGGCCTCGAGGTCGGAGCCGATGAGGCGGGTGGTCTCGATGCGTTCCAGCCGGATCTGGCCGGGGACCTTCTCGGTGAGGTCGTTGCGCAGGGCGGCGACCTCCTGCCGGAGGGTGTCGAGTTCGTCGCGCAGGACCCGCTCCATCTCCCGGCGGAGCATGACCTCGAGGGAGAGGGCGAACTCGCGGCGGGCGGCTTCCTCGCGTTCGTGCTCGATCTCGGCCGTGCGGCGGCGCTCGAGTTCGCGGCCGGCGTTCGCCTCCTGCACCGCGGCCACGGCGTTGCGGGCCGCGTTCTCGGCGGCCTGTTCGGCGGCGGCGGCCGCCGCCTCCCGGGCGACGGCGCGAGCGGACATCTTCGAGGCCTCGACGATCCGGTCGAGGTCACCGCTGTGCAGGCCACTCTCGACGGCGGGTGCCCGGCGGGTGCCGAAGACGGTGGCCGACCCGAGCAGGGCGGCCCAGAGGCCGACGACGACGCCGATCTGGACGGTCCGGGAGTCGTCGCCGCGGGCGATGAGCCACACCGCGACCGCCGCGGACGCGACCGCGACGACCCCGCCGACCGCCCGGAGCACCACGCGCCAGCGGGCGTGGTCGGACAGCGGCATGGCGCAGAGCTTATCGGTCGGGCCGAGGTGTGTCAGACGCTGACAGACGGCCCGGACGGGCCGGGACGGGGCACGTGCGACCCCGTCCCGGCACCGGTCAGGAAGCCTTCTTCGCGAGGTCCGCGATCGACTTCAGGCCGTACTTGTCGGCAGTCCCCTTCGTCACGACGATCGCGTCCTTGTCCTCCGCGGCCGACTGCTCGAGCACCTCGAGCTTGGGCTCGGTCGCCGAGATCGCGGCCGGGAGGGCGGCGAACACCTCGTCGCTGCTGACGGCGTCCTCAGGTCCCTTGAAGTACGCGAGCAGCACGCCGCTGTACTCGGGGATGAGGTCGATCGAGCCGTCCTGCAGACCCGGGATGTAGGTCTCGCGGCTGCCGATGTTGAGCTTGGTGGTGATCGAGGCCCCCTGCGCCTGCAACGCCTGGGCGTAGATGTTGGCGAGGGTGACGTTCTCCTGGAAGTTCGCCGAGCCGACAGTCAGGGTCGCGCCCTTGGCCGAGGTCCCCGAGGCGTCGAGACCCTTGGACGACAGCCAGGCCTTGGCGACGTCCGCGGAGTCCTTCTTCTCGGTGATGACCTGCTCGTTGAGGTTGACCAGGTCGTCGGTGGTGAGCGCGGCCGACACCTTGTTGAGGATGTCGGTGACGCCCGGCTGGGCGGCCTTCTCCTTGTTGATCAGCGGCAGGACGTTCTGCGCCGTGTAGAGGTTCTCCGGGTCCTCGAGCACCACGAAGTTGTTGGCCTCGATCGAGGGGTCGGTGGTGAAGACGTCGCCCGCCTGGATCTGGCCGTTCTTGAGGGCGTTGATCGTCAGCGGACCGCCGGCGTCGAGCGCCTTGAAGCTCCCGAACGTGACGTTGTACTTGCTCTTGAGGCCGGAGATGCCGTCGGAGCGGGTCTTGAACTCCGGAGGGCCGCCGAGCACCAGCTGCCCGGCGACGGTCGAGGTGTCGCCGCTCGAGCCGGCGCCGCCGGTCGAGCCGCTGCTGCTGCCTGCGGAGCCGCAGGCGGTGAGCGCCAGCGCGGCGACCGAGACGGCGGCCGCGGCGGCGAGGTGGATGCGCTTCATGTGGAACATTCTCCTCACGGACGTGGGGGTGGTGCGCTGGTCGGGCCCGGGTGGACGCGACCGGGTGGTGCGGTCAGGTGCGATCTGGTGCAGCAGAGCACGGTCAGGACGTCGTCGTCGCGGCCTCCAGCTTCTCGACCGACGCGGTACGGGAGTCGGGTTCGGTGGCCACCGTGGGCCGGCGCGAGCCGCGCTTGCGGAAGCGGTTCGTGACGCCGCGCGACACGGCGTAACGCTGGATGAGCGCCAGCACCAGGTCGACCACGAGGGCGAGCAGGGCGACCACGATCGCGCCGCCGACCATCTGCGGGAAGTCGCGCTGGGACAGCCCGTCGTAGACGAACCGGCCGAGACCGTCAAGGCCGACGTAGGCCGCGAGCGTCGCGGTGGCGATGACCTGCAGCGCCGCGCTGCGCAGGCCCGAGAACATCAGCGGCAGCGCGTTGGGCACCTCGACCCGGAACAGCACCTGGGACGACGTCATCCCCATGCCGCGGGCGGCGTCGCGGACGGCCGGGCCGACGTTCTGCACGCCGGCGTAGGTGTTGGCGAGGATCGGCGGGATCGCCAGCAGCACCAGCACGATCTCGGTCGGCAGCAGGAACGCCGCCTCGCCGCGGACGTGGGCGACCACGATGACGTAGGCGAGGATCAGCAGGCCGGTGCTCGGCAGCGCGCGTAGGCTGTTCACCGCCGACACCAGCCAGGTGCCGCGGCCGGTGTGGCCGACGAGCAACCCGAGCGGCACGCCGATGACCAGGCTGACCAGGACGGCGATGCCCGAGTAGTACAGGTGCTTGCCGATCTGGTCGATGATCCCGGCCTGACCGATGGTCCCCCGCCAGTTCAGCGGGTCGTTGAGCCAGGTGATGACGCCGGACCAGGAGATCATCGCGCCGCCACCGCCCGTCGCCACGGGGTCGCTGCTCGGTCGGCGAGCAGGATCAGGGCGTCCAGGACGAGCGCCAGCAGCACGCTCAGCAGGATGCCGAGCGCGATCGGCGGGTAGTACGGCGAACCGAGCGAGAGCTGGAAGCCGGTGATGAACAGCTGCCCGAGGTTCGCGATGCCGATCGTGCCCGCGACCGACACGATGCTGACGTTGCTCACCATCGCGACCCGCAGCCCGGCGGTGATGACCGGCACGGCGATCGGCAGTTCGACGCGCACCAACCGCTGGAACCGCGTGTACCCCATGGCGGTCGCGGCCTGGGCGACGTCGTCGGGCACGGAGTCCAGGCCGTCGGCGACGACCCGCACCAGCAGCGCGACGGTGTAGATCGTCAGCGCGACCACGACGTTGATCGGCGAGAGCACCTGGGTGCCGAGCAGCGCCGGCATGACGACGAACAACGCGATGGACGGGATCGTGTAGAGCAGCCCGGTGATCGAGATGAGCGGCGGGTAGAGCCACCGGTACCGGCGGCCGAGGTAGCCCAGCGGCAACGACACCACCAGGCCGATGACGACCGGCAGCACCGACAGCCACGCGTGCGACCAGAGCGCGGAGGTGACGTCGTCGACGTGGTCGCCGAAGTACTTGAACAGCAGCAGCGGGTTGCTCGGGTCGAGCGCGAGGTCGCGCGCCGCCACCTCACGCCTCCTTGGTCAGCGACGCACCGGCCGGGGCGGCGTGCGCCCCGTTGGCACCGCGCTGCTCGTCCGCCTCGCGCCGCACCTCGGCCGCGCGCCGGGTGTCGGCGTCGGCCTCGATGACGGCCAGCACCGCCTGGGCGGTGATCGTGCCGAGCAGCGCGCCGCGTTCGTCGACCACGACCCCGCGCCCGCTCGGTGAGGACAGCGCGGCGTCGAGCAGTTCCCGCAGTGTGCCGTCGGCGCGGGTGAGGGTGCCGCCGAGGTTGAGCAGCTCGGGGGTGACCGCACCGCCGAGGCCGGAGTCCGGGACGCCCTGCAACGACAGCCAGCCCTGCGGCGCGCGCTGGTCGTCGAGGACGAGCACCCAGCCGTCACGGGCACGGTCCGCGGCCTGCCGCAGCGGGGCGCCGAGCACGACCGAGGCTTCGTCGTCGACCGCCATGCCGGCCGAATGGGTGAAGCCCAGCGCGCGGTAGCCGCGGTCGCGGCCCACGAAGCCCGCGACGAACGGGTCGGCTGGGCGGGCCAGCAGTTCGGCGGGCGCCGCCATCTGCGCGAGGTGACCGCCGACGCGCAGCACCGCGACCTGGTCACCGAGCTTGATGGCCTCGTCGATGTCGTGGGTGACGAACACGATCGTCTTGCCGAGATCCTGCTGCAGGCGCAGGAACTCGTTCTGCAGCTGCTCGCGGACCACGGGGTCGACCGCGCTGAACGGCTCGTCCATGAGCATGACGGGCGGGTCGGCGGCGAGCGCGCGGGCGACACCCACGCGCTGCTGCTGACCGCCGGACAGCTGGGCCGGGTAGCGCTTGGCGAACGCCGGGTCGAGCCCGACCTGCTCGAGCAGTTCCATGGCCCGCGCCCGCGCGGTCTGCTTCTTGGTGCCGACGAGGAACGGCACGGTGGCGATGTTGTCCAGCACGGTGCGGTGCGGGAACAGCCCGGCGTGCTGGATGACGTACCCGATGCCGCGCCGCAGGGTCGGCGGCGAGACCGCCATGACGTCGCGGTCGTCGATCGTGATCGACCCGGAGGTGATGTCGATCATCCGGTTGATCATCCGCAGGCTGGTGGTCTTGCCACAGCCGGAAGGCCCGACGAAGACGGTGATCTGGCCCGAGGGTGCGACGAGGTCGAGCCCGTCGACGGCGACGGTGCCGTCGGGGTACCGCTTGGTGACGGTGTCGAAGGTGATCATCGCTCTCCGCTTCTCGAAGGGGTGTCCGTGCTGCCGGCGGGCACGCCCAGCACCCGGCCGACGGCCGCTGCCTCGTGCGCCACGATCCGGCCGAACTCGTGCATGGCCGTCTCGTCGATGCGGTAGGTCGGTCCGAGCAGGTTGAACGCGCCGGCGATGCCACCGGGCCGGGGGATCGGGGCGGCGACGGCCGTGACGTCGGGCTCGATGAGGTCGCGCTCGGCGAGGTAGCCGCCGGGTGGGGCGTCGCCCGCGAGGGCGCGGCCGACGGCGAGGCCGCGGGCGTCGATGGCCCGCCCGACCCAGCTGGTGTGCCGCACCGAACTGCTGCCCTCGACCATCGCGACGTAGACGGCGGTGCTGTCGAGCCCCGCCACCACGAGGTAGGCGGTCTCGCCGGTGGCCGCGACGATGCGTTCGAGGGCGGGCTCGGCGATCCGGACCAGCGACGCGCGCCCCAGCACGGTCGCGCCGAGCGCGATCGCCCGGGCGCCGGGGGTCCAGGAGGCGTCGGCCTCGCGGGCGACGAAGCCCGTGTGCTCGAGGGTGCGCAGCAGCCGCAGGGCGGTGCTGGGCGCGAGGTGGGTCCGGCGCGCGGCCTCGGACAGGGTGGTGACGTCGTGCTCGCAGATCTCGGCCAGCAGGGCGAGGGCCCGCTCGACGGCGCGCGTCGACCCCGCGGCGTGGCGGGCGTCGGGCTCGTGCCGGGGCGACGGGCGCGCCGGGCCGGCACCCGAGGGCTCGACGGACGCGGGCTCGACCGGGGACGACTCGACCGGTGCAGCGTGCAGCGCCACCCGACCTCCCCCGACGTCTCGACGGCCCGCCGGAACGTGGGGTTCACGTTTCCGACAGGCAGCATGATGCTGCCGCCTGGTGGACGGTAGCGACAGGGACCGACAACGGAGGTGGGGGTGTGCGAACCGCAACCCGAGCGTGACCTCGGGCCGAGGTGACGTTCCGGCGCCGCGACCGGCACGCTGTCCCCCGTGACCATCGGCCTCGACGGCGCCACGCTGACGCTCACGGACCTCGTCCGCGCCGCGTACGGCGCCCCGGTCGCGGCCGCGCCGGCCGCCCTGGACGCCATGGCCCGGACGGCCGAGGACGCCACGGTGATCGCGGCGAGGCGCCCGGTCTACGGCCGCTCGACCGGGGTCGGGGCCAACCGGACGATCGGGCTGGACCCGTCGTCCCCGGACACCGGCATCGCGCTGCTGCGCAGCCACGCCGTGTCGGCCGGTCCGCTCCGGGTGCCCGAGCGGGTGCGGGCCACGATGGTCGTGCGCACCAACCAGTTGCTCGCCGCCGGCAGCGGGGCGTCACCGGTGCTGGTCGAGGGCCTGCTCGGGCTGCTCGCCGACGGCGTGGTCCCGCCGGTGCGGGAACTGGGCAGTGTCGGCACCGGCGACCTCTCGGCGTTGGCGACCATCGGGCTGGCCCTGGCCGGACGTGGCGTGCCGATCGGCGCGGGCGAGGCGTTGCCGCTGCTGTCGTCGAACGCCGCGACCCTCGCCGACGGCGCTCTCGCGGTCGACTCCCTGACCCGGTTGGCCACGCGCGCGCTCGACGTCGCAGCCGTCACCTTCACCGCCGTCGACGGCAACGCCGAGGCCTTCGCGCCCGCGGTGGAACGGGCCACCCCGTTCCCCGGCGCGGGGCACGTCGCCCGGACGATGCGCTCGCTGGTCGCGAGTGCTGCGGTGGCCCCGCCGGCCCGGATCCAGGACCCGTTCGCGCTGCGGACGCTGCCCCAGGTGCACGGCACCCTGCTCGACGCCCTGGCCCGGGCGGGCGACACCGTCTCGCGGCTGGTCAACGCGGCGTCGGAGAACCCGCTGTTCGACGACGGCACGGTGGCCCACCACGGCGGTTTCTACCTCGCCCCTCTCGCCGCGGCCCTGGACGGCGCCCGCCTCGCCCTGCTCGCGGCGGCGCGGTCGTCGCTCGCGCGGCTGGCGTTGCTGTGCGACCCGGCGATGACGACCCTGCCGCCGTTCCTCGCCGACCCGGCCCGGCCGGGCGCGTCGGGCGTGCTGGCCCTGGAGTACGTCGCCGGGTCGGCGCTGGGTGACGTGCAGATGTTCGCGACCCCGGCGGCGACGATGACGGTCTCGGTGTCGCGCGGGGTCGAGGAGGACGCGTCGGAGGCGTCGCTCGCCGGGCGCGCGGCGCTGGTCGCGGTGCCGCCGGTCCGCACGATCGTCGCGGCCGAACTGCTCGCGGGCCTGCGGGCGCTGCGGATGCGCGGGATGCCGGTCCCGGCGACGTGGGCGTCGCTCGCGGCCGACCTCGACGACCAGCTCGCCGACCGGGACCTGACGGCCGACCTCGCCCGCGTCGAGGACGAACTCGGTGCGGCCGACGCGACCGGCCCCACGTTCAGCTGAACGCGGTGCGGTGACCGCGTTCAGCTGAACGCGGGCCGGGTCAGTAGACGCAGTTGGCGTCGGCGCCGTTGACGGGCGTCGGCTGGGCCGAGTTCACGGTCGAGGCGCTGGTGGTCGGCGCCGCGGGGCTGGTGCTCGTGGGTGCGCCGGGTGAGGTCGTGGTGGCGCTCGTCGGCGGGGCGGTCGGGGTGGCCGGCGGGTAGAAGGTCTTCTGGACGAACGACTGGACCGCCGCCGGGTCGACCAGGATGACGTCACCCGCGGGGCTGTTGTTGTCCTCGCCCGCCAGCGGGATCGTGTAGAAGTTCAGGTTCCCGGCCGACAGACCCGACAGCTGCGAGGCGAGCGCCAGCGGCTTGAGGTTCGGGTCGATGAGCAGCGACGAGCTCACGGCGTGGAGCAGCGAGTTGATCTTGCCGGGGTTCAGCAGCGTCCCGGCCGAGAGCACCTTCCGGAACACCGCCGACAGGAAGTACTGCTGGCGCTGGATCCGGTCCAGGTCGCCGCGGCCGTCGGGGAACCCGTACCGCTGCCGCACGAACGCCAGCGCCTGGGTGCCCTCGATCGTCTGGGTGCCGGCCTTGAGGTCGATGCCGGAGTTCGCCTCCTTGACGTCCTCCCGCAGGCACACCTGGACGCCCTTGAGCGCGATGCTGATCCGGTAGAAGCCGAGCAGGTTGACCTGGACGTAGTGGTCGATGGTGAGGCCGGTCAGCTTGTTCAGCGTGGAGATGAGCACCTGGATGCCGGCGCTCTGCCGGGCGACCTCGTTCGCGCCCTGGTCGGCGGCGGTCTGGTAGCCGTCGGGGTAGGCGGAGTTGAGCTTGGACTTGCCGTAGCCCGGGATGTCGACGTACGAGTCGCGCGGGAACGAGATCGCGGTGGCCCGGCTGCCGTCGGCCGGCACGTGCAGGACCAGCATCGTGTCGGTGTTGGCGCTGCCGCCGTCGTCCTGCGTGCCGAGCGCACGGAGTTCGTCAGGGGTCGCCCCGGCGCGGGAGTCGTTGCCGAGCAGCAGGATGTTGAGGTCGCGCTTGGGGTAGGTCGGGCCGTCCGTCCCGGTGCCGGTGCTGTCCGGGGAGGCGACGGCGGCGCCGACCGAGACGTCGCGGTTGAACGTCCGCAGCTGCTGCCAGGCCCACCCGGTGCCCACGACGATCGAGACCGACAGCACGGCGGCCACGATCTGGGCGGCGAGGCGCACGCCCCGGCGGGTCGAGCTCGGCGGGGTGCCCGCGGCCCGGCGCGGGGCGCGGGTGAGGCGGGTGATCGGAGCCCGGCCGCCTTCGTCACCGGCCGCGTGGCGTCCGGGTTCGCGGCCTGCTGTCACGGCGGGCGACGATACCGGCGTAGGTCACGAGACGATGACGGTCGCCGACCGTCCTCTCAGGCCGCGTTCCGGCAGGCTCCCGGACCGACGAGGTTCAGCGGCCGCCGACCCGCCGCGGGCCGCCCGGGCCGTCACCGTCGGTCGGCGGGACCAGTCCGGCCCGCTCGAGCAGGCACCCGGCCGCGGTCAGCGCGACCGAGCCCACGACGAACACCAGACCCGCCGCGAGATCGCCCGGGGCCGTGCCGACGTCGCCGAGTTGGGCGATGACGTGCGCCGTGAACCCGGCGCCGAGTCCGGTGCAGACCGCTCCCGCCAGGGCGCTCGCCCGGCCGACGACGACCCACCGGGCGACGGTCACCGCGGGCATCGGGGTGGCGTCGGGATCGTGGCCGATGACCGAGCGCAGCCGCACGGCGAGCGCGAGTTCGAACGCGGCGATCAGCACGACGGCGGCGCCGGGCGGCCAGGAGAGGGCGGGCAGGCGCAGGTACCAGGCGCGGGTCGCGAAGTACGCGAGCACGCCGAACACGAGGGCGACGACCACCAGGTCGCGGACGCGGGTGAGGGTCACGGCTCGACCACCAGGGTGAGGTCCGGGCGCTCCCGCACGCCGTCCCGGTCGACGCCCGCGAGCAGGTCGGCGACCCGCCGGCCGCCGAGGGTGGCGTCGGACTCGACGGCCGCCCACGGCACGAGCACGAAGGCGCGTTCAGCTGAACGCGGGTGCGGCAGGGTCAGGACCGGGTCGTCGGAGCGGATCTCGGCGTCGCCGTCGGACACGGTGACGACGTCGACGTCGACGGTGCGGGGCCCCCAGTGGACCTCGCGGGTGCGCCCGGCACGCTGCTCGGCCGCGTGGGCCCGCTCGAGCCAGTCGGCGGGCGCGGCCCGCTCGTCGTCGACGACCAGGACGGCGTTGAGGAAGTCGGGTTGCTCGACCGGACCCCACGGCGGCGTCTCGACGACGCCGGACGCCGCGACCAGCCACGGCCGGAACACGTCGACGGCCGTGTGCAGGTGCGCGAGGCGGTCGCCGAGGTTGCTGCCGATCGACAGCACCGCCCGGGTCATCCGGGCGTCCCGTCGGGCGAGGACGAGGGCTGGTTCGGCGACGACCGGGTCACGGTGACCGCGACGTCGCCGAACGTCAGCGGGATCGGCGCGCTCGGCTTGTGGACCGTCACCGTCGCGGACCGCACCCGGGAGTCGGCGAGGCAGACGTCGGCCAGCCGGGCGGCGAGGGTCTCGATGAGGTTCACCGGCTCGCCCGCGACGACCGCGGCGACGGCCTGCGCCAGCTCGCCGTAGTGGACGGTGTCGGTGACGTCGTCGCTGGCGGCGGCGGCCGCGGTGTCGAGCCGGAGGGCGACGTCGACGACGAAGTCCTGCCCGTCGCGGCGTTCGTGCTCGAACACCCCGTGGTGGCCGAACACCCGCAACCCGGTGAGCGAGATGACGTCGTCGGGCACGCCTGCGACGGTAGCGGGGCACGCTTGGAGCGCGTTCGGCACGATGGAGCGATGCGGGTCAGCTTCGTGTGTTCGGGCAACATCTGCCGCTCCCCCACCGCCGAGTTCGTCCTGAGGTCCCTGGTCGCCGAGGCGGGCGCGGACGTCGAGGTCGAGTCGGCCGGCACGGGCGCCTGGCACGTCGGCGACGAGATGGACCGGCGCTCGCGTGCCGAGCTGGAGCGGCGGGGCTACCGCGTGCCGGCCCACGCCGCCCGGCAGTTCGAGCCGGACGACTTCGAGCGGCTGGACCTCGTGATCGCGATGGACCGCTCCCACTACGAGGACCTCCGCGCCCTGGCCCGTGACGCCGACGACCGCGAGAAGGTCGTGCTGTTCGGGGAGTTCGGCACGCGCTACCGCGACGACCCGTCGGTGCCCGACCCGTACTACGGCGGCGCCGACGGCTTCGCCGACGTGCTCGACCGGGTGGAGTACGGCTGCCGGGAGCTGCTCACCCGGACGGGTTCGAGCGGTACCGCGTCGGGGACGTCCCGTACGCCTGACGGAACGCCCGGCTGAAGGTCGCGAGGTCGGGGAAACCCCACCGGCGTGAGATGTCGGTGACCGAACGCTGGTCGAAGGACGGGTGCCGCAACTCCACCCGCGCCCGTTCGAGGCGCAGGTGCTGGACGTGGTGGCTCACGGTGTCACCGCGGCCGGCGAACAGCCGGTGCAGGTGACGCGTGGAGATGAAGTGGGCGTCGGCGATCTCGGGCGGGGTCAGGTTGGGATCGCTGAGGCGCTCGGCGATGTAGGCGTCGATGCGGCGCAGCAGCGCCGCGGCCGAGCGCTCGGGTTCCGCCGGCCGCACCCGCTCGCCCGCCACGGTGGCTACCAGCGCGAGGACGTCGTGGCCGAGTTCGACCCCGCCCTCGACGCTGAGGTCCGGCGGTGCCGCGGCGAGGTCGCGCAGCATCCGCCCGACGATGGCGCCGACGCCCTCGGTGCCGACCAGACACCGCGCGGTCATCGCCCGTGACGCCGCGTCGCCCAGGCGTACCGAGGCCCGCGGCCAGGTGAACACCAGCAGTTCCCAGTCACCCCGCATCGACCACTCGAACGGCCGGTCGGTCTCGTAGATCGCGAAGTCGCCCGGCCCGAGCAGCGCCTCCCGGCCGTCCTGGTGCACGAGGGCCTCGCCCCGCGCCATGAGACCGACCTGCAGGTAGGCGTCGTCGTCGCGGTCGGCGAGCTGGGGGGTGCGCGTGTAGCGGCCGGAACCCGACCTCACGCTGGCGACGTTCATGAGCCCGACGTCGGCGGAACGCACGCTGCCGCCGAACACGTCGGAGCGGTCGGCGCGGATGTCCAGGGCGACGAAGTGCTCACGGATGAGGTCACGCCAGACGTCGAGCCGGTCGGTCGCGACAGGTTCGGACACAGGTCACCTCGGCAGGTCGGTGGACCCAGGCTGAAGGCTCAGGCTAAGGACCACACCGCGACGGCGTCAACGACGCCCGGACGGCCATCGGGTGTGCGCGCGGACCGGCCGCGGGTCGATGTCACCCGGCGACAACAGGCCTGTCACCTGGTGCCAAACCGCCCCGCCGGTCGGGCGGCACGATCGACTGGCATGACCGTCATCGACGCCCTGCCGCTCACCGACGTCACCACGAAGACCGTCCGGGCCGCGTGTGCGCACGACTGCCCGGACACCTGCGCGATGCTCGTGACGGTCGAGGACGGCGTCGCCACCGCCGTGCGTGGCGACCCCGATCACCCCTTCACCAACGGGGGATTGTGCGTCAAGGTCAACAACTACACCGAGAAGACCTACAGCCCGGACCGGATCCTGCACCCGATGAAGCGGGTCGGACCGAAGGGCAGCGGCGTGTTCGCCCCCATCAGCTGGGACGAGGCCATCGACACGATCGGGACGCGCTTCGAGGCGGCGATCGCCGAGCACGGCGCCGAGTCGATCATGCCGGTCAGCTACCTCGGCACCCAGGGGATCCTCAACGGGCTCAACGTCGGCGACCCGTTCTTCAACGCGATCGGCGCGACCGTCACCGAGCGCACCTACTGCGACTCGGGCGCGTGCACCGCGTACACGATGACGATCGGGGCGACCGCCGGCGTCGACCCCGAGAGCCTGGTGCACTCGCGGTACATCATCATCTGGGCCTGCAACATGGTCTCGACCAACCTGCACCTGTGGCCGTTCGTCGCCGAGGCGCAGCGGCGCGGCGCGAAGGTCGTGGTCATCGACCCGATGCGGCACGCGACGGCCAAGCGCGCCGACTGGCACATCCCGATCCGGCCCGGCACCGACGGCGCCCTCGCGATGGCGATGATGCACGTGATCATCACCGAGGGCCTCACCGACGAGGCCTACGTGCGCGACCACACCGTCGGCTACGAGGAGCTGGTCGAGCGGGTCTCGACCTGCACCCCGGAGTGGGCGTCGGAGCAGACCGGCATCCCGGCCGACGACATCCGCACGTTGGCGCGCGAGTACGCGACGTCGGAGCCGTCGATGATCCGCATCGGGGTGGCGATCGAGCGGCACGCCGGTGGCGGTCAGACCGTGCGGTCCATCGCCTGCCTGCCGGCGCTGGTCGGGGCGTGGCGTCGCGTCGGCGGCGGATTGCTGCAGTTGCCGCTGTGGGCGTTCCCCGTCAACTGGGGTGCGCTGATGCACCCCGAGCTCGCGACCCCCGGCACCCGGGTCATCAACCAGTTCCGGCTCGGCGAGGCCCTCGCCGGCGAGGTCGACGGGCCACCGGTGAAGGCGTTGATGGTCTACAACTCCAACCCGCTGGTGGTGTGTCCGGACCAGGACAAGCTCGCGACCGGGCTCGCGCGCGAGGACCTGTTCACGGTCGTCAGCGACCAGTTCCTCACCGACACCGCGCGGTACGCCGACATCGTGCTGCCCGCGACCACCCAGCTCGAGCAGCACGACATCATGTTCAGCTGGGGCCACTTCTACGTCGCACTCAACACCCCGGCCGTCGAGCCGGTGGGTGAGTCGGTGTCGAACACCGAACTGTTCCGACGGCTGTCCGCGCGCATGGGCCTCACCGACCCGATCCACGCGCGCACCGACGAGCAGATGCTCGCCGAGGCGTTCGACTGGTCGGCGCCGGCGATGGAGGGGATCACTCTGGACTCGCTGCGGGAGAGCGGGTGGGCGCGCCTGAACCTGCCCCTGCCGGACGAGTACGCGCCGCACGCCGAGGGCAACTTCCCGACGCCGTCGGGCAAGACCGAGTTCCGGTCGTCGGTGGCGGAGGCGGCCGGCAACTTCGTGGTGCCGCTGTTCCGCCAGGGCTACGAGGGCTTCCAGGTCGGTGGGACGATCGACCCGCTGCCGCACTACATCGCCCCGCGCGAGACCGCCGACTCCGGCTACCCGCTGAACCTCATCTCACCGAAGTCGCACGCGTACCTCAACTCCAGCGCGGGTGACCAGCCCAAGCAGATGCGGGTGCAGGGTGAGCAGAAGGTGATCCTGCACCCGACCGACGCGACCTCCCGCGGTGTGGGTACGGGTGACTACGTGCGCGTGTTCAACGGGAGGGGCAGCTTCGTCGCGGTGGCCGAGGTCAGTGAGGACATCGCGCCGGGTGTGGCGATCTCCCCGATGGGGGCGTGGCAGAAGAACGCGCGGGGCGGTTCGACGGTGAACGCGGTCAACCCGGTCGTGTTCGCCGACCTGGGCAACGCCCCGACGTTCTCCGACACGCGCGTCGAGGTCGAGCCGGCCTGATGCCGACCGTCGCCGACGCCATGGTCACCCACGTCAAGGTCAGCCCGCCGGACGTGACCGTCCGCGAGCTCCGGGCGTTGTTCGCCGACGACCACGTGCACGTCGCGGTGATCGCCCGTCGGGGGGTGCTGCTCGCCGTGGTCGACCGGACCGACCTGGAACGCCGCCCGGACAACGCCCGGGCGGTCGCGTTCGGCGCGCTCGCATCGCGGACCGTGGGGCCGGGAGCCGACGCGGACGAGACCCGGCGCGCGCTGCTGGGTTCCGGCCGGCGCCGGCTCGCGGTCGTCGCCGAGGACGGCCGTCTGCTGGGCCTGCTGTGCCTCAAGCGCTCTCGCCGGGGGTTCTGCTCGGACCGCGACGTGTCGGCGCGTTCAGCTGAACGCGCTCTTGCCACCCTGGGTGGGTGATCGAGGGCGAACGGTCGTCGCGGCCGCTGGCCGGCGGTGACCTCGGCCGGGCGCGATGGGTCGAGACGGTGTCGGGGCCGGTCGTCGAGAAGACCTACCCCGCCTCGGTGCCGCCCGCGCTGGTCGAGGCCGAGGCGGCGGGTCTGCGCTGGCTGACCGTCCCGGGTGGGCCGCCGGTGCCGCGCGTGCAGTCGGCTGACGCACGCACGATCGTCCTGGACGCGGTCGTCGAGGGCCGGCCGACGCCCGCCGGCGCCCACAAGTTCGGAGCGGCTCTTGCCACGCTGCACGCCGCCCGTGCACCGGCGTTCGGGTGGGCTCCGTCGGACACTGTCTTCATCGGCACGCTGCCGGTCGGGGTCGGGACGTTCGCGGACTGGCCGTCCTTCTGGCGGGCCCGGACGGGGGTGCTGCTGGACGCGTTGCCGGGCGTCGACCGTCGGCCCTTCGACGCACTGGGCGCCCGCCTCGGAACGCTCGTCCCGACGATCTGGCCGGCGCGGGTCCACGGCGACCTCTGGTCTGGCAACGTGCTGTGGGACGACTCCGGGCGCGCGTGGCTCATCGACCCGGCGGCGCACGGCGGGCATCCCGAGCTCGACCTCGCGCTGCTCGCCCTGTTCGGCGCGCCGCAGCTCGAGCGGGTGCTCGCCGCCTACGCGGCCGCCGCCGGCCCCGCGCTGGCCGACGGCTGGCGCGACCGGCTGCCGCTGCACCAGGTGCACACCCTGCTGTTCCACGCCGTCGCCTTCGGTGGTGGCTACCTCTCCCGCACGCTCGACGTCGTCCGCCGCTACCTCTGATCCACGTCGGTCGACGCGTTCAGCTGAACGCGTCGCTCGGCGCGTTCAGTTGAACGCGACAACGGCAGCCTGTGGACAGTCATTAGAAACTGTCGGACCCCCTTCCTAGCTTCCGCCACATGACCACCGCCCTCCTCGACGCGCCGACCGAGGCCGTCACCTCTCCACTCCTGCAGCTGGTCTCCGACGACGTCGACGACGGGTCGCTGTCGGACGAACAGCTCGGTTCGCGCATCGTCGGCCTCTCCGGCCGCATCGCCGCGTCGACCAGTCACTGGCTGCTGCTCGTGGCCGAGTTCGACCAGCGGGAGGCCTGGAACGCGTTCGGGCTCGGCAGCACCGCACGCTGGCTGTCCCACCACTGCGGCATCACGCACCGCACGGCGGTGGAGCACGTCCGGGTCGCGCGGTCGCTGCGCACCCACGCCCGGCTCGCCGACGAGATGGCTGCTGGCCGTATCTCCTACAGCCACGCCCGTGGGATCTCCCGGGTCGTCGAGCCGGAGGACACCGAACTGGTCGACGCGTTGGTCGACTCCGCCGAGCACGGCACGGTCGGGCAGCTCGAGGACATGGTCCGCGGGTTGCGCCGTGTCGACCGGGAGGAACAGGACGAGGCCGATCGCAAGGCCGGCAGACCCACCGGACCGAAGGACACCCTCGACTCGCGCATCGGGCCCGACGGCCGGTGGCACCTGTCGGCCCGGCTGGCCCCGGAGGACGGCGCGACCGTCGACTCGGCGCTGGCCGCGGTGGCCCGCGCCGAGGGCGTGGACCGGGTGACCGCGCTGGTACGCCTGGCCGAGATGGCCCTCGCGGTCCTCGCCGACACCGGGCGGATGCCGCGGGAGCTGCGCGGTGACGAGCGGGCGGCGGTCGTCGTGCACCTCGACGCCGCCGACGTGCCTCCGCCGCCCGGGGCGGAGGAGGTCGAGCCCGAGGACGAGTCGCCCGGGGCCGAGCCCCGGCGTCGACCGTTCGCGCGCCTCGCGGGCGGGCCGGGCCTGCCCGACGCCGTCGCCCTCCGGCTGCTCTGCGACGGGCGGCTGCGGACCATCGTCTACGAGACCGAACCCGACGGGCGCCGGCGTGTGCTCGACGTCGGCCGGTGCCAGCGCCTGGTCACCCGCAAGCAGTTCCGCGCCCTCGTGGTCCGCGACGGCCACCGGTGCACGGTTCCCGGGTGCGAGTCGACCCGCCGGCTGCACGTCCACCACGTCATCCACTGGTTGTTCGGCGGGCTCACCGACCCCGACAACGAGGTGCTCGTGTGCGAGGTACACCACCGCAAGATCCACGACGGCGAGATCGACGTGCGGGCCGTGTCACCCGGACGGTTCCGGTGGTTCCGGTCCGACGGCGGCGAACTGGTCCCCCACGTCGACCCCTCGACGCTCGCAGCGAACCCCGCCCCGGCCGACACCGACCATCTCGACGTCGCCGCCACGGCCGCTGAGTCGCGGTGGGACGGAACCCGCCTCGACCGCGGTTACGCCGTGAGCTGTCTGGCCGACACCAAGGCCCGGCGACGCAAGAAGCGGCTCGCGAAGAAGAAACACCACGACTGACGCCCTCGACCCGGCCCGCCGCACCTGTGACGATGGCGGCGTGTTCGACATCGCGCCCACGGTCCTGAGCTGGCTCTCCGACGGAGTCGATGTGACTCTCGCCCGCGTCGTGGCGGCCAGCGGTCTGGCCGGGCGGGAGGCCGCGGGCGTGGCCGCGTGGGCCGGGCCGGGGTCGCGCTTCGGGGAACTCCACGAAGGCGCGTACTTCGGCAACCGCACCGGGTACGAACCGGTGGGGTCGCAGCTGGCCCTTCGGGCGCAAGGATCCGTGGGGCGGGTGGCGGTGTCGGTGACCGACGACGACGCACAGGACATGGGCCTCTCGTGTGGCGGTTCGGCGACGGTTCTGGTGCAGCATGCAACGGACCTGCCGCAGACGTTCTGGTCCGCCCTGCAACGCGGCGAACCGGTCGGCCTGGTCGACACCACCGACCCCGCCGCCGGCACCTGGGCCTTCGACGCCGCCGACGTGCCGGAACGCTTCGCCAGGCTGTTCGGGCGCGGGGTGTCGCAGGTCAGCGAGGTCGGCGACGAGACGGTGACGACCTACTGGCCCCGGACCCGCGTGCTCGTGGTCGGTGGCGGCCCGGTCGCGGCGGCGCTGACCAAGCAGACCGAACTGCTCGGCTGGTCGACCGTGGTGGCCGAGGACCTTGCGACCGCCACCGACGGCCTGCGGATGCTGGCCGGTGCCGACGCCGTGATCGTGTTGTCGCACGACCGCGACGTCGACGGACCGTTGCTCAGTGCAGCGATCGCGTCACCGGTCGGCTACATCGGGGCGATGGGATCGCGCCACACCCAGCAGGCGCGGGCCGACTGGTTCGCCGCGAACGGCGTCGTCGCGGGCCTCGCCCGCATCCACGGCCCGGCCGGACTCGACATCGGCGGCTTCGGCCCGGCCGAGATCGCCCTGTCGATCGTGGCCGAGATCGTCGCGGTACGCAGCGGCACGGCCGGCTGAGCGCCCTGCCCGCGTTCAGCTGAACGCGGGCGGGCGCGGAGTCGGGCGGGGTGGGACCGGCTCAGCCGAGGACGATGTCCACGAGGCGCGAGGCGGCCTCGTCGACCGGCACGTTCTCGCTGTCACCGCTCCGCCGGTCGCGCAGCTCGACCACACCCTCGGCCAGGCCGCGGCCGATGATGACGGCCGTCGGCACACCGAGCAGTTCCGAGTCCTTGAACTTCACACCCGGCGAGACCCCGCGGCGGTCGTCGAGCAGGACCCGCACGCCGGACGCCGTGAGCGACGCCGCGAGGGCCTCGGCGGCGTCGAACACGTCGTCGCCCTTGCCGGTGGCCACCACGTGCACGTCGGCGGGAGCCACCGAACGCGGCCAGCACAGACCCTTCTCGTCCAGGGTCTGCTCGGCGATCGCCGCCACGGCGCGGGTGACACCGAAGCCGTACGACCCCATCGTCACCGTGACGGGCTTGCCCTGCGGGCCGAGCACCTGCAGGCCGAACTTCTCCGCGTAGAGACGGCCGAGCGCGAACACGTGGCCCATCTCGATGCCGCGCGCGATCTCCAGTCGGTGCCGACACTTCGGGCACAGGTCACCGTCGCGGATCTCGACCGCGCCGAGTTCGCCGTCGACCTCGAAGTCGCGCCCGCGCACGACGTCGACCGCGTGCTTGCCCTCGGCGTTGGCGCCGGTCACCCACGCCGACCCCTCGGTCACGAGCGGGTCGACCACGTAGCGGACCTTGCGCTCCCGCAGCACCTGCGGGCCGATGTAGCCCTTGACCAGACCGGCCGCGGCGATCTCGTCCGGAGTCGCGATCTCGACCTGGGTCGGCTCGAGCTGCCCGCTCACCCGTTTGAGGTCGACCTCGCGGTCGCCCGGCACGCCGACCACGAGCAGCCGCCACTCGGTGGCACCGGGTTCGAGGGTCTTGAGCACGACGTTCTTGAGGGTGTCGGCGGCGGTGAACCCGCGGTCCGGCACGACGCCGTTCACGACCTCGACCAGGGTGTCGATGGTCGGGGTGTCAGGGGTGTCGAGGACCTGCGCGGCCGGGTGGTCGACCGTCGCGGACGCCTCGGGCAGGGCGATCTCGACCGCCTCGACGTTGGCCGCGTAGTCGCAGTTCGTGCACTGGACGAACGTGTCCTCGCCCGCGGCCGCCGGCGCCAGGAACTCCTCCGACGCCGAGCCGCCCATCGCGCCCGACACCGCGAAGACGATGCGGTACGTCATACCGAGCCGCGTGAAGATCCGCTCGTAGGCGTCGCGGTGAGCGCGGTAGGAGACCTCGAGCCCGGCGTCGTCCAGGTCGAAGGAGTAACTGTCCTTCATGATGAACTCGCGCCCACGCAGGACGCCCGCGCGCGGACGCGCTTCGTCGCGGTACTTGGTCTGGATCTGGTAGAGCGAGAGCGGCAGGTCCTTGTAGGACGAGTACTCGCTCTTCACCAGCAGCGTGAACAGTTCCTCGTGCGTCGGGGCGAGCAGGTACTCGTTCTGCTTGCGGTCACGCAGCTTGAAGATGCCGTCGCCGTACGCGGCCCAGCGCCCGCTCTCCTCGAAGATCTCGCGCGGGATCAGTGCGGGGAAGTGGACCTCCTGCGAGCCGATCGACGCCATCTCCTCCCGGACGATCGCCTCGATGCGCCCGAGCACGGCCATGCCGAGCGGCAACCAGCTGTAGATGCCGGGCGCGACCCGCCGCACGTAGCCCGCGCGCACGAGCACCTTGGCGCTCGGGACCTCGGCGTCGGCCGGGTCGTCACGCAGGGTCCGCAGGAACAGGGTCGACATTCTCAGCAGCACGGGAGCCAAGGTTACGGGCACCCCGCGCACCGGTTTGCCACTGCGCGCGCTCAGCTGGACGCGACGACCCCGGTGGCGACGAGCGCGATGACCACTAGCCCCAGGACGACCCGGTAGCCGATGAACACGGCGTAGCTGTGCCGGGCGATGAACCGCAGCAGCCAGGCGACCGCCACGTAGGCCACGGCGAAGCTGACGGCGGTCGCGAGCAGGGTGGCGGGCCAGCCGACGCCCGCGCCGATGGCGTCGTACTCGGTGACGGTCTGCAGGATCGCCGCGCCGGTCAGCGCCGGGATCGAGAGCAGGAACGACAGCCGGGTCACCGTCACCCGGTCGATGCCGCGCAGCAGCCCGATCGACATCGTCGCGCCCGAGCGGGAGACGCCGGGCACCAGGGCCAGGCACTGCACCAGCCCGATGACGAGCGTGTCGCGCCAGGTCACGTCGGCCTCGTGCCGGTCCTGGCGCCCGTGCCGGTCGGCGTAGAGCATCGGCCCCGACCACGCGATCAAGGCGATGCCCACCACCCAGAGGCTGCGCAGGGTCGTCTCGATGACGTCCTGGAACAGCAACCCGACGATGCCGATCGGGATCGACCCGATGATCACCGCGACGGCCATGCGGAAGTCGGGGTCGGACCGGTGCTCCGGGCGGCGGAGTCCGACCACCAGCGCCCGGATCAACCGCACGATGTCGCGGCGCAGGAACAGCAGCGTCGCGAACACCGCGCCGGCCTGGATGATCGCGGTGAACGCGGTGATGTCGGGGTCGCCGATGGAGTAGCCGAGCAGCTTCTCCAGCACGGTGAGGTGCCCGGTGCTGGAGACGGGCAGGAACTCGGTGACGCCCTCGACCGCTCCGAGCAGGACCGCGTGGAGCAGGTTCACGCCGGGCCCGGCTCCGTTCCGGTGAGGTCGTCGACCGCGCCGCTGATCCGGGCGGCGACGGCCGCGGCGTCCAGCGCGGCGCCGACCTCGTGCACCCGCACGCCCCACGCGCCCGCGAGCACGGCGTACGTGGTGACGGCCGTGGTGGCGTCCTCGCGCTGCTCGACCGGGCGGGGACGGCCGTCGGGGTCCGCGAGCAGCCGGCCGAGGAACGCCTTGCGCGACGCCCCGACCAGCACCGGCAGCCCGATCTCGAGCAGCTGGTCGAGGTTCGCCAGCAGCTCCCAGTTGTGCTCGGCCGTCTTGGCGAACCCGAGCCCGGGGTCGAGGACGAGCCGGCGGGGGTCGACGCCCGCGGCGAGGGCGGCGTCGGCGCGCTGGACGAGCTCGGTGCGGACGTCGGCGACCACGTCGTCGTAGACCGCGAGGTCGGCCATCCGGTCGCTGTGCCCGCGCCAGTGCATGAGGATCCACGGGACCCGGGCGTCCGCGACCACCCGCGCCATGTCGGGATCGGCGAGCCCGCCCGACACGTCGTTGACGACGGCGGCACCGGCCTCGACCGCCGCCGCCGCGACCGCCGCGCGCGTGGTGTCGACGCTGACCGTCACCCCCGCGGCGACGAGTTCCCGGACGACGGGGACCACCCGGGCCGTCTCGGTCTCGGCGTCGACCCGCTCGGCACCCGGCCGGGTCGACTCGCCGCCGACGTCGATCAGGTCGGCGCCGCGCCGGTGCATCGCGACGCCGTGCGCCACGGCCGCCTCGAGCGAGGCCCAGCGGCCGCCGTCGCTGAAGGAGTCCGGGGTGACGTTGAGGACGCCCATGACGACCGCACCGCCGCGGACGGGGGCACCGACCGGCAGGCTCGTCCCGGAGGCAGGGGTGGACACGGGGCAGATCCTCCCAGTCCGCCGTGCCGACCCAACCCACCGAGGGGTCCGGGACGTAGACACTCACATGGTGCAGGCGCAGACGGCCGCGGACGAGGACGCGTTCGTCGACTGGATCCGGCCGTCGCTGCTCGCGATGACCCGGCTGGCCGCCCGTCTCGTCCCGGCGCACGACGTCGACGACGTCGTGCAGGACGCGGCCGAGCGGGCCTGGCGGGCCCGCGAGCGCTACGACCCGGCCCGCAGCAGCCCGACGACCTGGCTGCTGACCATCACGGTGACCGCGGCCCGCGACGCCCACCGCGGCACGTTCCGACGCCGCCGGGTCGCCGAGGCCCTCACCGCGTCCGAGGCGGTGACCGACAGCGGCGTGGACGTCGACCTCGAGCGCGCCGTGGTCACGCTGCCGCGGCGGCAGCGGCTCGCGGTGCACCTCTTCTACTTCCTCGACGTGCCGGTCGCCGAGGCCGCCCAGGTCATGGGCTGCTCGGTCGGCACGGTCAAGTCCACGCTGCACGACGCCCGCCAGGCCCTGCGCCGGGTCCTGGACGAGGAGAACGGGAGCGACGACGCATGACGATCGACGACCGCCTGACCCGCGCCGGGGAGCACTTCCGCGCGACCCACCCCGAGCCGGCCCCGGTCCACCTCACCGCGCCTGCCGACGCACGTCAGCCGGGTCGCAGGCCGCACCACCGACGACGGTTCGTCGGCATCGCGCTGGCCGCGGCCGTCGTCGTCGCGCTCACCGTCGGTGTGGTCGCGTGGCTGGGGTCCACCCGCCCCGACCACGCCCCCCGGCCCGCGGCGACGACGCCCGCTGCACCGGTCGATCCGCTGGTCGCGCTGACCACCGGCGTGTGGCGGTTGGCCTCGGTCGAGACGGGGTCGGGCCCGGCGCTGCAGCCGGAGGTCCGCTACACGCTCGTGGTAGCCCCCGGTCCGGGCGGGGACGTGCTGCGTCTGGACGACAGCTGCAACGCGACCAACGTCCCGGTCGACATCGAGCCTGACAACATCCGGCCCACCGGACCGGACTCCACGACGCTCGTCGACTGCTCGCGACCTGACGATCCGGCCGCTGCCGCGGCGGGGTCGCTTCTCGCCGCACCGGTGACGTGGTCGATCGACGGCGCCGACCTGCACCTACGGCGGGGCCCGACCACGGCGACCTTCACAGAGGTGCCGGGCTCGGCGCCGAGTGCGACGGGACTCGAGCGCACCTCGTGGCAGCTGGTGACTGTCGTCGACGGCGGGGCGCCGGTGCCGGCGAGCGCCACCCGTTCCACCGAGCTCCGTTTCGGCTACGGCGGGCCGAACCAGGTGCAGGTGTGGGACGGCTGCAACACCCTGTCCGGCGGCTACGCCGTGGACACCGGCACGCTGACCTGGAACGGGATGCACACGACCGACGTTCTGTGCACCGACGCGTCCGCCCTGCAGAGCGCGGTCGACGCGGTCTTCCAGGACGGCGCCACCACTGTCGAGCGAGCGGACGACCGGCTGACGCTGACCCGCGGCGACGTCGTCCTCGTCTACGACCTGGTCGGCGCCGACTGAGCCGCCGGGCGGGTCAGCGGCCGAGGACCAGCGAGAGCGCCTCGGCGCGGGTGCGGGGGTCGGACTGGAAGATGCCGCGGACGGCGGAGGTCATGGTGACCGTGCCGGCCTTACGGACGCCGCGCATCGCCATGCACATGTGCTCGGCCTGCACCACGACGATCGCGCCACGGGGGTGCAGCCGCTCGACGAGGGCGTCGGCGACCTGGGAGGTCAGCCGTTCCTGCACCTGGGGCCGGCGGGCGTAGAGCTCGACCACCCGGGCGAGCTTCGACAACCCGGTGATCCGGCCGTCCTCACCGGGGATGTAGCCGACCGCGGCGGTGCCGTGCCACGGCAGCAGGTGGTGCTCGCACACCGAGTAGATCGGGATGTCCTTCACCAGCACCAACTCGTTGTGGTGCTCGTCGAAGGTCGTCGCCAGCACTTCGCCGGGGTCGACGTCGACCCCGGCGAAGATCTCGGCGTACGCCCGCGCGACCCGAGCGGGGGTGTCGACCAGGCCGGAACGGTCGGGATCCTCCCCGATCGCCACCAGGATCTCGCGGACCGCGGCTGCGATCCGCTCCTGGTCGACGCCCGCCTGCGGTTCTGAAGCGGTCACGTGCGACGAGCTCCTACGGTTGTCCGTTGGTGTACGGCGGGGTCGGGAAGTCCGGAGTCGGGACCATGCCCGGCTGGGCGCGGTCGTCCTCGGGCACCTGACCCGAACCGTTGCCGTTGACACCGTTCGCGTGACCGTTGCCGTTGGCACCGTTGCCGTTCACACCGTTCGCGTGACCGTTCTTGGTGACGTCGACGTGCCGCGGGAAGTCGACCGGCGGCCGGTCGCTCGGGGTGCGCTTGCCGAAGCCGCGGAACACGTTGTGCGGCGGGCGCTTGCGGACACCGACCAGGATCCGCTCGAGGTCCTCCTTGGTGAGCGTCTCCTTCTCCATCAGCTCCACGACCATGGCGTCGAGGTGGTCCCGGTTCTGCTGCAGGATCTCCCACGCCTCGTCGTGCGCCATCTCGATCAGCTCACGCACCTCGGAGTCGATGCTGCTCGCAATCGTCTCGGAGTAGTCGCGCTGGTGGCCGTAGTCGCGGCCCATGAACGGCTCGGCGTCACCGGTGCCGTACTTGACCGCACCGAGCTTCGCGCTCATGCCGTACTCGACGATCATGGCGCGGGCGAGCCCGGTGGCCTTCTCGATGTCGTTGCTCGCACCCGTCGTGGGCTCGTGGAAGACCAGCTCCTCGGCGGCGCGGCCACCGAGCGCGTACACCAGCTGGTCGAGGATCTCCGACCGGGTCTGGGTGTACTTGTCCTCGAGCGGCAGCACGAGCGTGTGCCCGAGCGAGCGCCCGCGCGGCAGGATCGTCACCTTGTGGACCGGGTCCAGGTTCGGCATGACCCACGCGGCCAGGGCGTGACCGGACTCGTGGTAGGCCGTCGTGCGCCGTTCCTTCTCGCTCATGGCGCGGGTCTTGCGCTCCGGCCCGGCGATGACGCGGTCGATGGCCTCTTCGAGGTTCTTGTTGGTGATCAGCCGCTCGTTGCCGCGCGCGGTGAGCAGCGCCGCCTCGTTGATGACGTTGGCGAGGTCCGCACCGGTGAAGCCCGGGGTGCGGCGCGCGATGACGTCGAGGTCGACGTCGCGGTCGAACGGCTTGCCCTTGGCGTGCACGCGCAGGACGGCCTTGCGGCCCTCGACGTCGGGCGGGCCGACCGCGATCTGGCGGTCGAAGCGGCCGGGGCGCAGCAGCGCCGGGTCGAGGATGTCGGGGCGGTTGGTGGCGGCGATCATGATGACGCCGCCCTTGACGTCGAAGCCGTCCATCTCGACCAGCATCTGGTTGAGGGTCTGCTCGCGCTCGTCGTGGCCGCCGCCCATGCCGGCGCCGCGGTGACGACCGACGGCGTCGATCTCGTCGACGAAGATGATCGCCGGTGCGTTGCTCTTGGCTTGCTCGAACAGGTCACGCACGCGGGAGGCACCGACACCGACGAACATCTCGACGAAGTCCGAGCCGGAGATCGAGTAGAACGGCACGCCCGCCTCGCCCGCGACGGCCCGCGCGAGCAGCGTCTTACCGGTTCCGGGCGGGCCGTAGAGCAGGACGCCCTTGGGGATCTTCGCCCCGATCGCCTGGAACTTGCTCGGGTTGGCGAGGAACTCCTTGATCTCGTCGAGTTCCTCGATGGCCTCGTCGGCACCCGCGACGTCGGCGAAGGTGGTCTTCGGGGTGTCCTTGCTGACCAGCTTGGCCTTGGACTTGCCGAAGCCCATGACCTTGTTCCCGCCGCCCTGGACCTGGCTCATCATGAAGAAGACGAGGCCGAGGATGAGCAGGATCGGCAGGAACGACGTCAGCAGCGACAGCCAGATGTTGCCGGTGTCGACGCGCGCCGCGTACTGCGCGATCTTGTTGTCGGGGTTCTGGATCGCCTGGGTGAGCGCGTTGCTGTACTCGGCCGGGTAGGTGGCGACGACCTTGCTCGCACCGTCGTACTCCTGGCCCTTGTCGAGGGTGAGCTCGATGGTCTGCTTCGAGTCGTTCTGGAGGGCCTTGTCGACCTTGTCGCCGTTGATGAGCATCAACGCGGTCGACAGGTTGACCTTCTTGTCGCCGCCGGACCCCGACAGTGGGCCCGCGATGATGGCGATGAGCAGCACCACCACGAGCACGAGCAGCCAGGGTGAGCGGAAGACGCGCTTGCTGTTCATCGGCGTCGGTGAGTCCCTCGTTCTCGGCACGGGAGGCCCGAAATGCCGGGCCCGGAAGCTGGCTCGGACGGTACACGGCAGGTGTTGCCACCACCTGTCGACGAAACGTCCACCCCGGCAACGGCCGGCCGGCCCCGCGGGTTCCGCGTGGGCGCCCGCGTTCGCCCCGGGCGGACAGGCCCGAGCGTCGCTCGGTGGTGGCCGGGGTCACCCCGGCGGTGGGCTCAGCTGTAGACCGACGGTCGCAACCGGCCGATGTAGGGCAGGTCGCGGTAGCGCTCGGCGTAGTCCAGGCCGTAGCCGACGACGAACTCGTTCGGGATGTCGAAGCCGACGTACTTCACCGGGACGTGGACCTTCACGGCGTCGGGCTTGCGCAGCAGGGTGACGATCTCGATCGAGCGCGGGTTGCGGGCGCGGAGGTTCTTCAGCAGCCACGAGAGCGTCAGACCGGAGTCGATGATGTCCTCGACGATGAGGATGTCGGTGCCCGCGACGTCGCGGTCCAGGTCCTTGAGGATCCGCACCACACCCGAGGACGTCGTGGCCGAACCGTAGGAGCTCACGGCCATGAACTCCATGGTCGTCGGCCGGGTCATCGCCCGCGCGAAGTCGGACATGAACATCGCCGCGCCCTTGAGCACCCCGACCAGCAGCGGCTCGCGGCCGGCGTAGTCGGTGTCGACCTCGGCGGCCAGTTCCTCGATGCGGGCGGCGATGGCGGCCTCGGTGATGAGGACCTCCTCGACGTCGGCGTCGAGTTCGGAGTTCTTGGCCATCAGCGGGCCTGCTCGTCGGGGCGGGCGGTCGGCATGACCTCCACCCTGCCAGAGACCCGCAGCGCACCGAACCCCCCGGGCAGGTCGACCGGTCCCTGCCCGTGCCACTCGGTGAGCAGCCGGTCGAGTGCGTTCACGTGAACGCGGGTGAGCGGCCCGGCACCGGCCCGTTCGGCGAGCAGCTTCAACGCCCGTCGGCGCAGGGCCGGCGGCAGCACCTCGAGTTGCGAGACCCGGTCGGACACCGCCTGCGCCGCGAGCGCGTCGAGCAGGTCGGTGTCGTCGGCGACCTGCTCAGCCGTCCGCGCCAGCGCCTCCGCGACCCCGCCGCCGAGGACGTCCTCGGCCAGCGGCAGCAGTTCGTGGCGCACCCGGACCCGCCGGAACCGGGGGTCGTCGTTCTGGGGGTCGTCCCAGGGCTCGAGGTCCTGCGCCGCGCACGCGGCCCGGGTCGTGGCCCGGCGCAGCCCGAGGAACGGGCGCACCCGCCGCCCGCCCGACCGCATCCCCCGCAGGGCGGACGGCCCGGACCCGCGGCCGAGGGCCAGCAGCACGGTCTCGGCCTGGTCGTCGAGGGTGTGGCCGAGGAGGACCGGCGACCCGGAGGCGTCGAGGGCGTCGTACCGGGCGTCGCGGGCCGCGGCTTCGGGCCCGGGACCGCCCGGCACCGCGTTCACGTGAACGCGGACGGCCTCGCACCGGGCGAACGGCCAGGCCCTCAACCTCTCGACGACGGCCGCGGCGCGTTCAGCTGAACGCGGCTGCAGCCCGTGGTCGACGGTGACGACCACGCCGCGCCCGGGCGCCTCGAAGGCGACCGCGGCGGCCAGGGCCAGGGAGTCCGCGCCCCCGGAGACCGCGACGACCACCTCGCCCGGCACGTCGGCGAGCGTGCGCCGGACCGCGAGCCGGGTCGCCGCGACCGCCGGGTGCGGACCGGGCACCGGGCTCAGGCCAGGACGCGCCCGACCCACCGCGTCGGGTCGGCGATCTCGGCCTTGGTCGGGAGTGTCTCCGGCGAGGTCCACACGGTGTTGAAGGACTCGACGCCGACCAGGTCGACGACGGTCCGGACGAACTTGGCGCCGTCGACGTACTGCCGGGTCTTGGCGTCCAGGCCGAGCAGCTTCCGCAGCAGGCGGTCCAGCGGGTTGCCGCCCTTCTTGCGGCGGCTGGCGAACCGGCCCTCGATGGCGCTCTGGGTGGGGATGACCGAGTCGTCGACCGCGTTCATGACCCACTCGGCGTGGCCCTCGACCAGTGACATGAAGGCCGTCACCCGCTCGAGCACGGCCCGCTGCTCCGGTGTGGCGAGCAGCCCCATGATCCCGGCGCCGGCGTCGTCGGTCTGCTTGCCGCGGGCGGTGTCGGTGAGCACGCCGAGGGTGTCGGAGAAGCGCTGCCGGAGCGCGCCGGGGTCGGTGTCGAGGGTCGCGCCGAGGGCGTCGACCTCCGAGCGCATGTGCTGCTTCATCCACGGGACGGCCGTGAACTGCACCCGGTGCGTGACCTCGTGCAGGCAGACCCAGAGGCGGAAGTCGACCGGCAGCACCCCGAGGCTGCGCTCGATGGCGACGACGTTGGGGGCGACGAGCATGAGCTGGCCGCCGGGCTCGGCGAAGAACTCGAACTGGCCGAGGACCTTGCCGGAGAGGAACGCGAGCAACGCCCCGACCTGGGTGCCGGTGACCCGGCTGCCGACGGTCTGGGCGATCCGGCCGGGCTGGCGCTGCTCGGTGAGCTTGCCGACCAACGGGTCCATGATCGCCGACATCCCGGCCGTGTTGGTCTCGATCCACGCCTTGCGGTCGACGACGCGGGTGGCCGCGGTGACCGGCGGCTCGGTGAGGCGGGTGATCTCGGCGACGTGGTCCGCGGCCAGGGCGGCGCTGCGGTAGAGCTCGGACACCGCGTGGTCGGCCTCCCGCGGGGAGATCTGCGGGTCGTCGGTGCCGACCGCCCCGATCCGCTGCGCGGTACGCGCCGCGAGGTCCCAGTCCACGAGCGACGCCATGGCGTCACGGTACGGGAGCCGGTGACGGTGACGGGGGCGCTGATGCCCCACCCCACTGCTGGGACGCGTCAGGGCAGACCGGCGAGGGTCGCCGCGACCTCGTCGAGGGCCGCCTCGGCGTCGAGGGTCCCGCCGTACGTGGGGTCGACCCGGTCGGCCAGCACCGCGAAGCCGAGCAGCCGCCCGGAAGCGGTGACCACCACGCCGGACAGGCACGACACCCCCGTGAGCGTCCCGGTCTTGGCCCGGACCCGGCCGGCACCGCTGCTCTCGGGCGCGGTGAGGTAGCGGTCGCGCAACGTGCCGTCCCAGCCCGCGACCGGCAGCATCGTGACGATCGACCGCAGGTCGTCGGTGCGGGCGATGGTGGTGAGCACCGAGGTGAGGTCGCCCGCGGTCAACCGGTCGTCGACCGAGAGCCCGCTGCCGTCGACCATGCCGGTGCCGACGGCCGGGACCACGGCCCGGACCGCCGCGGCCCCGCCGGTGAAGCTCGCCGGCTGGCCACGCTCGATCGCGACGAGGCGCGCGAGCACCTCGGCCAGCACGTTGTCGGACTCCTTGAGCATCTCGTCGACGATCTCGCCGACCGGTGCCGACTGCACCGATCCCAGCTCGGCCGCACCGGCGGGTGCCCGCCCCTGCTGCACGGTCGCGTCGGGGGCGCCGAGCGCGTCGGCGAGAGCCTGGCCGGCGGCGAGGTCGGGGGTGCCGGACCGGACGTCGGCGGTGGGGGTGTCGCGGCCGCCGTCGACCATGGCGGCGGTGATCGGCGCGCCGTACTCGCTGGGGGCGTCCTCGGGGGCCCACCCGGTGGCGGTCGTGGGGCCGGTGAACGCGGAGCCGTCGACGTACACGGTGGTGACGGCCGTCCCGGCCAGCTTCGTCGTCACCCGCGCGGCGAGATCGGTCATCCGGGCCGCACCCGCGTAGGTGGTGGGCACGCCGACCGCGGCGGCGGACAGCGTCGGGTCACCGGCACCGACCAGGACCACCGAACCGGGCGTGGGCCCGGCGACGACCCGCGTGGTGATCCGGTCCTCGGCGCCGTGGACGGTGAGCGCCGCCGCGGCCGTCGCGATCTTGGCCGTCGAGGCGGGCGCGACGGGGACGTCCTGGCCGGAGCGGTAGAGCGCCGTCCCGGAGGCGAGGTCGACCACCGACCCGAGCGTGCGACCGCCGAGCCGCGGGTCGGCGAGCGGACCGGCGAGCGCGGCGGCGACCTGGGCCGCGGTGGGGGCGGATCCGGTGCCGGTGGTGGGGACGGCGGAGGGCGAGGAGGTCGCGGCGGCGACGTCCGCGGGGGTGGGCCGACCGGTCGGCAGGGCGAGCGGCGGCAGCGGCACCTGGGCGTGTCGGGCCTCGCGCCCGGCGAGCAGCCCGACGAGTGCTCCGGCGGCGAGCAGCACCACGGCGGACAGGACGAGGGCCACACCCGCGGCTCTCCCCCGCACGACGTCCGCCACGATCCGTCAGACTAGGTGGCGTTCCGGTGCGCTCCCTGTCACCGGACGACGACCGGAAGGAACGGCTCGTGGAGTTCGACGTCCTCATCGAGGTGCCCCGGGGCAGCCGCAACAAGTACGAGGTCGACCACGAGTCCGGCCGCATCCGGCTCGACCGCACCCTGTTCACCGCGACCCAGTACCCGCTCGACTACGGGTACCTGGAGGGCACGCTCGGCCAGGACGGCGACCCGCTGGACGCCATGGTGCTCATCCACGGCGACCCGCTGTTCCCCGGTGTCCTGGTCAACTGCCGCGCCATCGGAATGTTCCGGATGACCGACGAGAAGGGCCCGGACGACAAGCTGCTGACGGTCCCGGTCGGCGACCCCCGCCTGGAGCACCTGCGCGACATCCACCACGTGCCGGAGTTCGACCGGCTCGAGATCCAGCACTTCTTCGAGGTCTACAAGGACCTCGAGCCCGGAAAGAGCGTCGAGGGTGCGTCCTGGGTCGGCCGCGCCGAGGCCGAGGCGGAGATCCGCCGCTCGCAGCAGCGGCTCGCGGACCTCGGCCAGCACTGAGTCGTACGCCCGCCCCATCCGCGCTGACCGACGTCACCCACCCGGGCGACGCGCGCTCACCTGACCGCGGTGACCGACACCCCGCGGTAGACCCGGGCGGTGGCCTCGGCCGGGCCGCGACACGTGAGCCGGTGCGGTGACGACGTCTCGATCGCGACGCCGACCACCACGGTGCCGGCAGGCGACAGGACGGTGACGTTGGCGAAGTCGTCCGCGATCCGGTCGACCGTGCCGACCTGCAACGCATCGCGGGCGGTCACCGCCAGCCGGTCGTGGGCGATGACCAACGCCGCCTGGGCGATGGGGGCGAGGCCGAGGCGTCCACGCATGAGCCCGGGGACGACCTCACCCGCCTCGATGCGGCGGACCAGGTCGGGTGCGGCGAACGGCAGCACGCGCCCGTAGACCTCGCCGGTGGGCAGCACCAGCAGGTTGGCGGCGAACCGGTCACCGCCGACGTGGCTGGTCTCCCACACCCGCCCGGGCCGGACCTGGTCGAGCTCGAGGGCGAGGGGGCGTCCGCGCAGGGCGCAGCAGGCGTCGTGACGGCCGTGCGTGCAGACCAGGTAGAGCGGGTCGGCGTCGACGACGGCGTTGGTGGGCGGGCGGAACTCCCCCGCCCGGGTGTCGGCCGCCAACTGCTCCGCGAGGTCCGCGAGGTCGGCCACCCGCCACCACGACGTCGCCGTCACGCCGATCCGGGCGTCGGCGAGGGCGACGACGTGGCCTCGCTCGCCGCGGTCGACGTGACGGCCCGGGCGCCGGATCGTCTGCAGCCGCAGACCGGCCGCGGCGGCCAGGCGGTCGATCCGCACGGCGACGTCCGGGTCGGCGCGGCTGTCCGCGAGACCACGCGGACCCCACGGGCCGGGCTGCTCGACCAGCAGCAGCCGCGACGACGGTGGCGCGGTGCCGAGCATCGGGTCACCGCGCAGCTGCGCCTGCAACGCGCACCGGCTGGCCGACTCGCGCGGAACCGGACGGTGCCCGCTGCGTGCCGAGACCGGCAACTCCGCGGCGGTCACGAGCCCGGTGCCACCGGGACCACGACGCCCTCCCGCAGCAGCCGACCGGTGAGTGTCAGCGCGTCGGCGTCGTCGAGTCCGGGCAGGGCACCGGCGGTGACCGTTGCACCCGACAACAGTCGTTCCACGGCGTCGGCCGTCTGAGCGGGAAGCGTGATCGTCTTGTCGAAGACCAGCAGCTTGAGATCGGCGTCGGAACGTTGCACCACGCAACGCAGACCCGCGCGCCGGACCACCTGGTCGTCCGCGGTCAGCGATCCGGCCGCGGCCAGCTGTTCCAGCGGCGCGATCGGCTGGGGTCGGGTCGAACGCGACAGGTGCCGGCCGACGGCCGCGGCGACGGTCGCGACGTCGAGCCGGTCGATGGCCGCGTGCAACGCCTCGCGGGTCGACTTCAGCTCGGCGTCGAGGACGGCCGGATCGGCGAGGTCGACGCCCATCGGCAGCGATCGCCGCAGTTCGAAGTCGTCGCCGAGCGTGGCGACGACCTGCTCGGCCAGCAGCGACCGCGTGATCGGGTGCACGCCGATCGTGAGGTGACCGGAGACCTCACCGAGCGCCGCGGCCGAGTGGAGGTACCCCCGCGGCAGGTAGAGCGCGTCGCCGGGTTCGAGGACGGTGTCGATGACCGGCTCGCCCTCGGCGGCGGCGGCGACCTGCGGCTTGCGGTCGTCCCACGGCTGGCTGCGCAGCGGTGCCTCGAAGACGGGCTCGTGGATCGTCCAGTGCTTGCGGCCGGCGAACTGCAGCACGAACACGTCGTGGACGTCGTAGTGCGGCGAGAACCCGCGGTTCTGCGCCGGGGTGATGTAGGCGTTCACCTGCACCGGGTGACCGAGTTGCTCCGAGAGCGCCGACGCGAACCGGACCATCGGGGGCCACATGCGGTGCAGCCCCTGGAGCACGAGCGTGGCCCCGCCCGCGAACTCGGCGAGGACCTTGTCGTCGGCGGCCTGGTCGGTGATGTCGGCGCCGGCGCCACCGCCGCGGGTGAAGCGGCGGGCGGGCAGGACGTCACCCTCCCTGGCCATCCGCAGGAAGGGCGTGCGCAGGCCGCGGCGCGAGACCAGTTCGTCGACCGCGGCGAGCGAGAGCAGGTCCTCGAACCCGTCGCCGGGCAGGTCGCCCGCGCGCGCGAGCAGAGGCGCCTTCGCCCAGTGCCGCGCGGCGAAGTCCTCGGCGTGCAGGCCGGTGGCCCGGGTCAACGGATCGACGTCCACGTGTTCATCCTCCTCGCGCCTCGAACCCACCTCCACACGGACAGACAGCGCGGGCGGCGGGACCGTGTGGTCCCGCCGCCCGCAGCCGGTCGTTCCGTGGTTCAGGTCGTGCTGGTGGTGCTGGTCGTGCTGGCGGCGTCGATCAGGCGCCGCCGTCGGCCCCACCGTCGTGGACGCCCGGCGTGCCCGAGGCGCCGCCGTCGGCCGGACCCTCGGCGCCGGAGTCGGCACCGCCGTCTGCGCCGCCGTCGTGGACGCCCGGGGTGCCGGAGGCACCGCCGTCGGCGGGGCCCTCCGCGCCACCGTCGGCGCCACCGTCCTGCACGCCCGGGGTGCCCGAGGCACCGCCGTCAGCGGGGCCCTCGGCACCGGAGTCGGCGCCGCCGTCCGCGCCGCCGTCAGCGTCAGTGGTCATGTCGTCGTCGTCGAGCATGTGGTGTCCCTTCGTCGCAGGTGGACGCCGGTGATCCGACGCCGCCCTCCACACTCTGGTGCCCACCCCCGGGGCCCCCCTAACCGGGGTCGGCCGGGGGGTCCTCAGGCGCGGACGGCCCGGTGCAGCGCGACGGCGCCGCCGGTGAGGTTGTGCCACGCGACGCCGGTCCACCCGGCCCGGGTGATCTTGTCCGCGAGACGCCGCTGGTCCGGCCAGGCGCGGATCGACTCGGCGAGGTACGCGTACGCCTCGCCGTTGCTCGACACCTTCCGCGCGATCGCGGGCAGCGCGCGCATGAGGTACTCGGTGTAGACGGTGCTGAACACCGGCACCACCGGACGGCTGAACTCGCACACCACGAGCCGTCCCCCGGGCTTGGTGACCCGGAGCAGCTCACGCAACGCCAGGTCGACGTCGTGGACGTTGCGCAGGCCGAAGCTGATGGTCACGGCGTCGAACACGCCGTCGGCGAACGGCAGCGCGAGGGCGTCACCGGCCACGAGCGGCACCGCGGCGGCGCGGGCCTTCGTCGCGCCGGCGAACAGCATCCCGGTGCTGAAGTCGCTGCCGACGACGTCGGCGCCGGACCGGGCCAGTTCGATGCTGGAGACGGCCGTGCCGGCGGCGAGGTCGAGCACCCGCTCGCCCGGACGCGGGTCGATGAGCCGGCGGGTCCGGCGGCGCCAGAGCTTGTCCAGACCGCCGGACAGCACGGTGTTGGTCGTGTCGTACCTCGCGGCCACGGCGTCGAACATCGCCGCGACCTCGTGCGGGCTCTTGTCCAGCCCGGCGCGGCGCGGGGCCGTCGCCTCGGGCGGTGTGGTGCTCACGTCGGGAGGCCTCTCGTCGGCGTCGCGGTGGGAGCACCGCGCGGGTTGGCCAGACCGATGGTTCCAGTCGCGACCACCGCGAGCGCGAGCAGGTAGCCGACGACGTGCAGCGGGTCGAGCGGCAGCCGTTCCCCGAGCAGCGCCGCGCCCAAGACGACCGACAGCACCGGGTCGACGACGACGTTGGTCGGGTAGGCCGCGCCGAGGCCGCCGATCTGGAACGCCGCCTGGGTCAGGGTCATCCCGAGTCCGCCCGCGACGACGACCGCGACCACCAGCAGCAGTCCGCGGGAGTGCCACAGGGCGTGGACACCGTCGTCGCCGACCACCGCCGACGTCTCGTCGATGAGCACGGCGACGACCGCGAAGAGCATGCCGCCGAGGGCACCGAACACCACGGCGCGCACGCGGGGCACGGCCGCGAGCGCCGCCAGTGCGACGACGACCGCGAGGCCGGTGCCGCCGGCGGCGACCAGCAGCGTCGCACCCGCGCGGTGCCGGGTGGGCTCGCCCGGATCGCCGACGAGGAGCAGGAACAGCGCGAGCCCCAGGACGACCGCGACCACCGCTCCCCAGTCCCGCGCCGTCGGCCGTGGGCCGCCGAGCCGCGCCCGGATCGGCATGGCCACCGGCAACGAGAGCACCTGCAGCGGCTGGATCAGCACCACCGGGCCGGTCGAGAGGGCCACGACCTGCAACAGCAACCCGATGGCGTCGCCGCCGACCGAGAGCAACCAGCGCGGGTTGCGCAGCAGCGCGAGCAGGCCGCGGGCGTCGGTGCGACCGCTCTCGTCGTGGACCGCGGCGTGCTGCACCGCGGTCGAGCAGCCGTACGCCACGGCGGACAGCACGCCGAGGGTCAACGACAGTGCGAGCACGTCGGCACGCTCCCATAGGCTCCCTGTGTGGTGGAAACGGTGTCGGATGCAGCGCTCGCCGCGTCGTTGGTGCGTGAGGCCGGGGTGCTCGCCGCGCGTATGCGGGCCGGTGACGACCTCGAGGTGGCGCGCAAGACCTCCGTGTCCGACATCGTGTCGGCCGCGGACCACGCAGCCGAGGAGCTGGTGGTCTCGCGGCTGGACGACGCCCGCCCGGCCGACGGCATCATCGGCGAGGAGGGGGCGTCACGGCCGTCGTCGTCGGGCCGGACCTGGCACCTCGACCCGGTCGACGGCACGTACAACTTCGTCGCCGGCATCCCGGTCTGGTGCTCGGCGGCGGCGCTCGTCGACGACGCCTCGGGCGACGTCCTGGTCGGGGCGGTCTACCACCCGGCGTCGGACGAGCTGTGGCTCGGCGGCCGCGACCTGCCGACGACCCGCAACGGCGTCGAGGTGCCGGCCGTGACCGACGCTCCGCTGGCGTCGTTGTCGGTGGCGTCCTACCTGCACCCGTCGACCATGGCCGACGCCGGGTTGCAGGCGGCGTGGGTCGACGTGATCAGCCGCGCGGCCACCGTGCGCATGCTGGGTTCGGGCTCGGTCGAACTCGCCGCCGTCGCCGCGGGCCGGCTCGGGTGCTGGATCCAGCACGACTCGCTCTCGTGGGACTGGCTGCCCGGCTCCGCCCTGGTGCGCGCGGCCGGGGGGACGACGGCGGAGATCGAGGTCGGCGGTCACGTCTGGCGCGCGGCCGGCCCGGCGACGGCCGTCGCCGAAGCGGTGCGGGTGCTCGCCGCCCACTGAGCTGTGGACGGTCGTCCACAGACGTTTGACGCTGGTTGACGTGGTTTGTCGTGCGGTGCGACCGTCGAGGCATGGCAGCCGGATTCGACCTCGACCCCGAAGCCCTCACGGCCGGCAGCGTCGACGTCGACCGCGCCCACACGTCACTGGTCGCGGCGCTCGGTGACGTCCGCGCCGAGCTGACCGCACTGGTCGGGTCCGGGTGGCGGGGTCAGGCGGCCAGCACCTTCCTCGCGGGCTACGAGGAGTGGGAGCGCGGGGCAGGGCGGGTGGTCGCGGCGCTGGCCGACCTCGGCGGCGCTCTCGACGACTCCCGCCGCGCCTACCTCGGTACCGACGCGGGCGTGGCCGACCGGCAGGGCCCGCTCGCGGCGCGGCTGCACTCCAGGTTGGGCGGGATCGCCTGATGCCCGCCTTCGCCGTCGACCTCGACCGCCTCGACGACGCCGTGGGCCTGCTCCGCCGGTGCCACGGACATGCGCGAGGGCCTCGCCGCCATGCGCGCCGCGGCCGGCACCGCCCACGGCAACTACCTCGCCGCCGTCGCCGCCAACCTCGCGATGTGGCGGTGACCCTGGCGATCACGCCGCGTGGCCGCGTTCACGTGAACGCAGCTACGGCGTGTCGCGACGGGACGGCGTGTCGCGACGGGACGGCGTGTCGCGACGGGACGGCGTGGACCGCGTGGGGCGGATGCCACGGGCGGCGGCGGCCCGCAGCGTGCGGCGGCGGATGACCACGGCGAACGCGCCCAGAACCGTCAGGGCGCCACCGAGGACCACGTAGCCCCAGCCCGGTCCGCTGTCGCTGAGTACGCCGAACAGACCGAGCAGCAGGTAGAACGGGCCGAGGCCGAGCGAGAGGAACTGACGGCGGCTCCCGAGTCCGTCGACCACCTGCTGTGCGCTCGCCGCCTGCTCCGGCGTGAGCGGCTCGCCGCGTCGGAGCGCTCGCACGGTGCCCGGCGCGATCGGCTGGGGCAGCGGCCCCGCGGGCGTCATCGGGCCGGGCGTGCGCCGTTGGGCGAGCAGCGCGAGCGCACCGAGGCCCAGCACGCCGACGCCGACCGCGAGGGTCGCGGGCACCCAGACCGCCCAGTCCGGCCGGAACCCCGGGTGCAGGTGAGTTCGCACCGCGGCACCGCCGAGCACCGCGGCCATGCCCAGGACGACGAGGCCCGCGAGGGCCACGAACACCGGCCGCGTCACCGACAGCGGCGTGGCCCACGGCTCGCGCTCGCGCCCGCGCCGGGTGGTCCGGGCGTCGGTCACGCGGCCCCACCCGTGCGGCTCGCCGTCGCCGCCGCTCCGATCCGGTCGAGGAAGCGCCGGGCCCGGCGGTCGTCGGCCAGCGTCTGCACGGCTCCCGCAACGAGGAACACATCGGCGACCGCCACCGACAGCCGCGCCAGCAGCACGTGCGGACTCACGAACACGTCGACGGTCGTGAGAGCGACTCCCACCCCGGGGAGGATCGTCCACCGCCGTTCGATCATGGCCCGGGCCGTGACCACCGCGACCTCGCGGTGCCGCGGGTCGACCAAGCGGCCGGCGCGGATCGCCCGCATCAGGGCGCGCCGCTGCGGCCGGTCCAGGCTTCGCAGCGCGGTGGTCTGCGACCGTCGGTACCTGGCGGTGCGCCAAGCCCACCCCACCGCCCCGCAGATGACGACGAAACCGGCCAGGGCCAGACAGCCCGCGACCGCGTGGGTCACGGCTGACACCTGGTCGTGGTTCACGTGCAGTGGTGTGACCACCTGACGACGAGGTGTCACATCAGGGTCGTGTTCGAGGTCGCCCGCGGTGCATCCGGATCGGGAGCGGCGCGGAGACCAGCGGGGTGCCAGGGGGTACGAGGGGGCTCGTGGACGACACGCACCAGGGGGTGCCGAGCGGCGATCCCGAGCTGGACCGCCGGCTCGCGGCGGTGGACGCCCGCGCCCGGCGACGCTGGCTCGTGACGATGGGCGCCGTCGTCGTCGTGGTGGCGGTCGTGGTGCCGGTGCTGCAACCGCTGCTCGACGGCCGCCGCCCGCACCGGTCGGTCCACCACGGTGGCGCGCCGACCTGGGTGGCGGTCGCCGTCCCGGTCGGGATCATCGTGGTCGGCATCGCTGTGGTGGCGTGGCTGCTGACCCGCCGTCGTGGGGTGTTCGCCCCGCCACTCGTGGGAGGTCTGCCGCGAACGACCCGCCGGGGCATCGGCCGGACTCTGCGCCGCGGCGGCCCACCGAGCCCTGACCCGCTGGTGCGCGAGGTCGAGGTCCGGACCGCGCGACGCGCCGTGCGGCAGTCGACGTTCGGCTACCTGGTGTTCGGTGTGCTGCTGGTGCTGTCACTCGCGCTGGCCGTCTTCGACGCCCGCACGACGGCTGGGGTGGTCTTCCACCTCGCCACCGCCGTGCTGTTCGCCGGGTTCCTCGTCCTGCAGGTCGTCACCACCCGTGGGGCGAAGCGCTACCTCGCGGGCCTCGACCCGGGTGCGCCGTAGCGCCGCGTCAGGCGCCCGTCAGCACCACGCGGTTGCCGTCGGGATCGGTGAGCTGCAGGATCCGCGACGACGTCGCCTGCGTGATGCCGTCGTGGTCGACGCCGGCGGCGGTGAGCCTCGCGGCGGCGGCGTCGAGATCGGTGTCGTCGAGGACGATCGAACCGTGTCCCGCCCGCCCGGCCTCGGACCACACCTGCACCCCGAAGGTGTCGGCGAGGTGCCACTCGAGCAGTCCCGGCATCGGGTTCGCGTCCGGCTCGGCGCCGAACAGCGCGGTGTACCAGGCCCTCGCTGCCGGCAGGTCGGACACGGTGGCCTGGGCGAGCAGGCGGTGGATCACGGAAGACCTCCGATGGCCGTGGGGATCACCCGACCGTAGCGACCCCGGACGGGGCTGAGGAACCCGTCGTCGCGCGAGGGTGACGCACGGGAGGGCGGTGACGTAACGTCCGGCCGTGCGGCGACGGGTGGGCGACGGGACGATCGGGTCGACCCGGTCCCTCCGGGGTCACCCCGGGGGCAGTGCACCGAGCACGGCATCCCGCGGCGCGCCTGAGCCCTGCGACACGTCGCAGACGACGGCGCGCCCAGCACGGCAGGGCCGTCGTCACCCGTCGCCCGCATGACCCACCCGGCCGACCCGGTCGACCCCGACCTGGTCGTTGTCCTCTGCAACGGTCCGTGGCGCGTCGAGCCGATGGCCATCCGGCTCGCGCAGCACCGCGGTCGGTTGCTGGCCACCGAGGCCGACCGACGGCTCACCCGTGCCCTGGTGGAGGCCTTCCCGGACGGCGCCGACGAGGACGAGATCCGCGCGTTGCTGAGCACGCCGGTCTTCGTGCACTGGTGGCAGTCGGTCGCGTTCGAACCGGATCACCGACCGGTCACCCGGTCGCCCGGAGCGCTGGCCGATCTCACCGACCTCGCCGCCCTGGCCGTGCGGCTCGACGTGCTCCCCGACGAACTCGAGCACCTGGCCCGCTGGCAGCGTCCCGCCGCCGACACCGGGCCGGACCGGGCGAGGCACTACCGCTACCTGGTGCGGCCGACCCGCGGCGGTGGGGTCCGGGTCCTCGAGGTGCCGAAGGAACGACTGAAGGAGGTACAACGTCGAGTGCTACGGCGGATCCTCGACGCCGCGCCGGTGAACCCGGCTGCGTACGGCACGAGTCCCGGGCGAGGAGTTGTGGCGGCGATCGGGCAGCACACCGCGTGTGACGTCGTGGTGTCTCTCGACATCGAGAGGTTCTTCACCACCCTCACCGTGGCCCGCGTGGTCGGCTGGTTCGCGCACCAGGGCGTGGCCGACGAGCCGGCCCGACTGCTCGGGCGCCTGGTCACGAACGCCGTACCGATCGACGTCCGCGCCGGGCTGCCACCACTGACCGGTGCACAGGGCATCGATCGCACCTGGCGCCGTGACCGGGACCTCGCGACCCGCCACCTGCCCCAGGGCGCCCCGACCTCACCGGCCCTCGCCGACCGGATCTGCCGGGTCCTGGACCTGCGCCTGGCCGCCCTGGCCGCCCGCCTCGGCACCACCTACACCCGGTACGTCGACGACCTCACCTTCAGCGGCCCACGTTCGGTGCCGGTAGCGGCCCTGATCGCCCACGCGCGGACCATCGTGGCCGACGAGGGGTTCCGGCTGGCCGCGGCGAAGACCCGGGTGCAACGGTCGTCCGGTCGGCAGCTGGTTCTCGGCGCGGTCGTCAACGACCACCAGACACTCACCCGCGCCGAACGCGACGCCCTCAGGGCCACGGTGCACAACTGCCGGACCCACGGTTGGCGGACCCAGCTCCGCGGCCAACCGGCCGAGGGGTTCCGCGAACGGCTCACCGGGCGCGTCGCCTGGCTGGCCGCGCTCGACCCGGTCCGCGGACGACGGCTGCTGGCCGAGCTCGCCACCGTCGACTGGTCCTGACCGCGTCACGTGGGGGGTCCGGCCTCCCCCGCGGCGGGTAGGGCAACCAGGTGAACCAGACCGCGCTGCCCCTGACCCTGCTCGCCGGAGCCGCCGCGGCCGCCGTCGGCACCGTCGTCAAGACCAAGGCCGAGGGGGTGCTGCAGCCGTGGGCCGAGAAGCTGCTGCCACCGTCTCCCGCCGACAAGCGCGGACTCGGCGCGGACCCCGGCGGCCACCCGGAGAACATGCCGCCCTCGGAGGTGGCCGACCGCGTCCAGCACACCGTGACCGGCGGCGAACTGTCCGACGAGCAACGCCAGCAGGTCGCCGGCCCTCTGCACTGGGGTATGGGCCTCGGCGCCGGTGTGGCCTACGCGGTGTTGGCGCGCCGCTACCCGGTGGTCCGGGCGGGCCACGGCGCGGCGTTCGGCGCGGTCCTGTTCGCCGCCACCCACGGCAGCACGTTGCCCGCCGCCGGGTTGCAGGAGCCGCCGACCCGGCTGCCGAAGGCGTGGTGGATCTGGGAGGGCGGTTCGCACGTCACCTACGGCGTGGCCGTCGACCTGGTGCTCCGCACCGTCGAGGCCGGCCTCGCCCGGGTCCGGCGCTGAGGGCGCCGGCCCGGGCCGGGCGGTGCGCTCAGCCGCGCTGCTGGAGGAACGTCAGGACGCGCTCGCTGAACGCCGACGCCGCGGCGGCGTCGAAGTCGGGCAGCGAGGAGTCCACGAACAGGTGGGTCGCGCCGGGGTAGGTGAACACCTCGACGGCCGGTTCGGACGCGGCGAACTCCTGGGCGGCGGCGAGGTCGCCGGACTCCGCGAACTCGGGGTCGGCGTCCATCCCGTGGACCTGCGCCGGCAGCCCCTCGGGCCAGGTCCCGAACTCCTCCGGCGGCACGAACCCGGAGATGAGCACTGCGCCCTTCGCCCCGGGCCGGTTCTGCGCCAGCGCCATCGCGGGCAGCGCGCCGAGGGAGATGCCGGCGTACACGAGCTCCGACGGCAGGTCGGCGGCCGAGCCGACCCCGGCCTGCGTGATCTCGGCGAACCCGACGCCACGGACGTGGGCCATGCCCTCGTCGAGGGTGGCGTAGGTCTTGCCCTCGTAGAGGTCGGGCGTGTGGACGGTGTGCCCGGCCTCGCGCCAGGACCGGGCGAGCTCGAGCACCCCGGTCGTCAGGCCCTGGGCGTGGTGGAACAGCACGATCTCGGTCATGTCCGGATCCTCCTGGTTCGTCGGTGAGGCGCCACCCTCCCGCACCCCACCGACAACGTCAGTGCAGCCGCCCGGTCACTCCCCGAGCAGCCAGCCGTCCGGGCCGGCGAGCAGGGCGGCCGACTCCGGACCCCACGAGCCGCGCGCGTAGGGCAACGGCTTCGGACGGTCGTCGAGGATCCCCGCGATCGCGTCCCAGGCGTGACCGAGGCCGTCGGGCCGGGTGAACAACGACCGGTCGCCGAGCACCACGTCGTTGATGAGCTTGACGTAGGGCGGCAGCGGGTCGGCGTCGTGGACGTCGGCGAGCGGCAGGTCGGTGGTGGCACAGGTCAGCGTGAACTCCGGACCGGGTTCCTTGACGACCATCCGCAGGTCGATCGCGCCCGATCCCGACAACTTGACCGTCAGCACGTTGCCGAGGTCGGGCGTCTCGCCGTGCAACGGGCCGTCGTCCGGGCGGTGGAAGATCAGCGAGACCTGCTGCTCGCTCTGGGCCATCTGCTTGCCGGTGCGCAGCAGGAACGGCACCCCGCGCCATCGGGGGGTGTCGATCCACAGCCGGGCGGCCACGAACGTGTCGGTGGTGGAGTCGTCGGCGATGCCCTCGGTGTCCCGGTAGCCCTCGAACTGGCCGAACACGACGTCGTCCTTAGACAGCGGACGGAACGCGCCGATGACGGCCTCGCGCGCGGCCTGCAGGTCGTCGGCCGCCATCGACGCCGGCGGCTCCATCGCGACCTCGGCGGCGACCTGGAACAGGTGCGTGACGATCATGTCGAGGAACGCGCCGGTGCCGTCGTAGAACTCGGCGCGGTCGTCGATGTCGAGGGTCTCGGGGACGTCGATCTGCACGGCGCGGACGTGCTCGCGCGACCACACGTGGTCGAACAGGCCGTTGCCGAAGCGCAGCGCGTGCAGGTTCTGCGTGCCCTCCTTGCCGAGGAAGTGGTCGATGCGGAACACCTGGGACTCGTCCAGGACGGCGTGCACGGCCTCGTCGAGTTCCCGGAAGTTCGACGGCGACGTGCCGAACGGCTTCTCGTAGACGACCCGTGCGTTCTCGGCCAGACCGTGCGCCCCGAGCGCCTTGGTGGTCTCGATGAACGCGGTCGGGGGGATCGCGAGGTAGTGGATGTACTGCGCGTCGTCCCCGCCGAGGTGCTTCTTGCCCTCTTCGATGACGTCGAGCAGCGAGCCCGGGTCGTCCTCCTTGAACCCGCCACCGGCGAAGCGCAGGTGCTGGCGGAAGTCGTCCCACGGGCCGTCCTCGGGCTTCGGCCCGAACTCCTCGAGCGCGTCGTGGACGTGCTGCTGGAAGTCCTCGTGGGAGACGTCGCCGCGGCCGTTGCCGATCAGCAACCACTTCTCCGGGAGCAGGTCGTGCTGCGCCAGCTGGAAGAACGCCGGGAGCACCATGCGCTTCGCGAGGTCCCCGGTCGCGCCGTAGAGGACGAAGGCGGTCGGCTTGGCGTCGGAACTCGTGGGCATGCCCGGAACCTACCCAATCCGCATGACGGCTCAGCGCCGCTTGGTGCGGCCCTTCGCCGGCATCTCCCGGACCCCGGGCGGCAGCGCGCTGCCGGTGTCTCCGGCGTCACCGTCGTCGTCGAGGCGCTTGCCGAGGTCGACCTGCCGTTCGTGCCGCTGTCCGACCCGCGCCTCGATCGTCGCCGCGAACGCCTGGCGGGGTTTCGCCAGCAGGAACCACGACAACGGCACGGAGACGACGATCGCGATGAGCGCGGCGAACAGCCACGGCACCCCGACGACCCACAGGATCAGCCACAGCACGCCGAAGAGGGCGAAACGCGCGAGCGTGTAGATCCAGAAGGCCCGGTAACCCTGCAGCCAGGTGCTGCCGGCGGGACGGTCGTCGCTCACGGTCACGAGGGTACGTCGGCGTCCTCGTCGGGCATGTGGGCCGAACGCACCCGGCCCTCGAACCGGGTCGACAGCACGACGGTGGTGCGGGTGTGGCCGACACCCGGGATGTCGTTGAGCTGACGGATGACCCGCTCCAGCGCGCCGACGTCGGGCACCCGCACCTTGATGATGAGGCTCTCCTCGCCGGCGACGAACCAGCAGTCCTCGACGGCGTCGATCGCGGCCACCGCGTCCTCGACGGTGTCGTTGCTCTGCAGCGGGGTCTGCCCGGGGGGCGCGCCGTTGACGAACACCGAGATGATGGCGCCCATCGAGTAGCCGAGGGACTCCGGCGCGACGGCTGCGTGGTAGCCGGTGATGACCCCGGCCGCCTCGAGCTTGCCGACCCGTTCGTGCACCGTCGGGGCCGAGAGCCCGACCTCCCGGGCGAGTTCGGTGAAGGTCGCGCGTCCGTTCGCGCGGAGGGCGTCGAGCAGGGCCCGGTCGACCGCGTCCATGCGCACTGTCTACTCCCCGCCCGCCCGGCCTGTCGGGTCCGTCACGGGGTTCGCGGGCAGTCCTGCCTCCCTCGCGTCCTACTGTGAGAGTTGTGACCGGGGCGTTGCTGGGCCAGACCGCGGGCGCGCTCGCGGTCCGGACCGTGGCCGTCCCGGATCCCGGTGTCGCGCTCGTCGACCTGCTGCCGTCGTCCGACGGCCTGGTGTGGTCGCGTCGCGGCGAGGGCCTGATCGGGTGGGGCGAGGCCGCCGTGCTGCGCCCCTCGGGTCCGGACCGGTTCGCCGAGGCGCAGGCCTGGTGGGCCGACATCGCCGGCCGCGCCGCGGTGCGCGACGAGGTCGGACGTCCGGGCTCGGGCCTGGTCGCCTTCGCCTCGTTCGGCTTCGCCTCGGGGTCCGACTCGGTGCTCGTGGTGCCGTCGGTGGTCGTGGGACACCGCGGCGACCACTGGTGGGTGACGACCGTCGGGGTCGACGGCGACCTGCCACCGCTGCCGCCGGAGCTCGTCGCGGCCCCCGCCCCCTCCACGCCCGGTGACCTCGACGCCGCCGACGGCGCGCTGTCGGAGACGGAGTGGACGCACGCCGTGGCCGCCGCCGTGGCCCGCATCCGCGCCGGTGGCCTCGACAAGGTCGTGCTCGCCCGCGACGTCGACGTCCGCGCGACCGAGCCCGTCGACCTGCGCTGGCCGTTGCGCCGCCTCGCGTCCCGCTACGACTCGACGTTCACCTTCGCCGTCGACGGCCTGCTCGGCGCCACCCCCGAACTGCTCGTGCGCCTCGACGGCCGACTCGCGACCTCGCGGGTGCTGGCCGGGACGATCCGCCGCACCGGCTCCCGCGCCCGTGACGAGGCCCTGGCCGGCTCGCTGGCGCGGTCGTCGAAGGACCTCGAGGAGCACGAGTACGCGGTGGCGTCGGTCGCCGGCGCGCTCGCCCCGCACTGCACCGGCATGAACGTCCCCGACGCCCCGTTCGTGCTGCACCTGCCCAACGTCATGCACCTCGCCACGGACGTCACGGGCGTCGTGGCCAACGGGTCCTCGGCGCTGTCACTCGCGGCGGCGCTGCACCCGAGCGCGGCGGTCTGCGGCACTCCGCGAGACGTCGCCGAGTCGGTCATCGCCGACCTCGAGCACATGGACCGCGGCCGGTACGCGGGGCCCGTCGGGTGGGTCGGGGCCTCCGGCGACGGCGAGTTCGGCATCGCACTGCGCAGCGGTCAGTTGGATCCGCAGGACCCGCGCCACGTCCGGATCTTCGCCGGCTGCGGCGTGGTCGCGGACTCCGTGCCCGCGGCGGAGTTGGCCGAGAGCAACGCCAAGTTGTTGCCGATGCTGGACGCGCTCGCCTCGGACTGAGGCTGGTCCCGGGGCTCGCCCGTTCCCGGACGTGAGCGGACGACGGGTCCCGTTCGGGGGGTACGAGACCCGTCGTCCACGCGGACGGCGTGACGTCGGAGCCCGAGGGCACCATCCCGCGCACGTTGCTGGACGAGGGGCGTCAGACCGACCGCGAGACAGACCATAGGCGGCAACTGCCGTTGCTGCAACCCCAGTTGCAGCAACCGCCGTTGCCACACCTGCAGGTCAACCCCCTCGCGGGGCAATGGCTGTTGCGGAAAGGGGGGTTGCGGCATGATGTGCGCATGTCCGCCCCCGACCCGTCGCTGGACGCCCTCGCCGACCTGCTGGTCGCGGTCGAGGAGACCGAACGCGACCTCACCGCCATCAAGGTGCGAGCCGCCCACATCCAGCAGCAGCGCGCTGCGGGCGTCGGCTACACCGCCCTGGTCTCGGCCGAGGAGCCCCCGATGATCGTGTCGCTGCTCGCCCGCGTGAACGACCGGCTCAACCAGGCCGGCGGGGAGTGGCGCCGCCGCGAGGCGCAGGCCCTGCACGACGAAGGCCTGTCGATGGAGGCCATCGCCGGGCTCTTCGGGGTGTCGCGCCAACGGGTGAGCGCGCTGCTGCGGCGCTGACGTCCGGGTACACACACCGCGGTTCTGGTGCGTTGTGGAGGGTGTGACGTTCGAGAGCTGGGCCGCGGGGCACGTCCCCGCCCTGCTCGGCGCCGCCCGCGCGATGTGCGGTGACCTCGGCACCGCCGAGGACGTGGTCCAGGACGTCCTGGCCAAGGCCTACGCCCGCTGGGACCGCATCTCCCTGCTCGACGCCCCGACGCGTACGTGCGCCGGATGGTGGTCAACGAGGTGGTCTCGTGGCGCCGCAAGTGGGCGCGGTCGGTGCCGCACGCCGATCCCGTGCTGCCGGCCGTCGCGGACACCACCGATCGTCACGCGCAACTCGACGCGCTGCTCGCCGAGATCCGCAAGCTGCCCGCCCGGCAACGGGTCGTGATCGCTTTGAGGTACTTCGCTGACCTGTCCGACGAGCAGATCGCCGCCGACCTCGGGTGCGCGCCCGCCACCGTGCGCGTGCACGCCTCGCGCGCGCTGGCCGCGCTCCGGGTCAGTCCCGAACTCGCAGCTTCCGCGGAGGAATCACCATGACACGCAGTGAGCACGATCTGCGAACGTTGCTCCGTGCACCGGTCGATCCTTCGGTCGTCGACCGCGTGCTGGACCGGGCCGGCGCTGGCGATCGGCGCCCGGCGGGTCGTCGTCGACCCCTGGTCGTGGCGGCCGTCGCCGCCCTCGCGCTGGTGCTCGTGGTCGGTGTCGTGCTGGCCGTCGTGAACGACCGTCCGGGCGGGCGTTCCGCACCGCAGCCGCCGGTGGCGCCCACCTCGTCGGCCACCACGAGCCCGACGCCCACGGCCGCCGCCCTACCGGCCGGCGCGTTCGTCGCGGCCGTCGATCCCGGGACGCCCTACTCGCTCTCCGGCGAGGACTCCTCGACGACCGCGGAGGAACTGGCGGTGTTCTCGAAGGACTCAGCGGTGCCCATCCCGGTGGCACGGCTCGTCGTGTCGACGCCCGGCACGCGCCACGACCCGCTGATCGCCGGTCGTGCGCCGGTGACGTTGACCGGCGGCACGCCGGCGCGGTGGGTGATGGTCCGGTACCTGTCGAACACGCCGCACTCGACCACGCCACCCGAAGCGCTCGACGCGGTGCAGTGGACGGATCCGTCCGGCCTCGTCTTCACGGTCGCAGCCACCAACCCGAACGTGAAGCTGCTGCTTGCGATCGCGGCGGCCACCCACCTCGCCGATGCCACGCCCAGCTTCGTGCCGATGCGGGTCACGAGCCTGCCGAGCGGGTGGACGTTCGCCGGGGTGACGACCGAGTCGGTGTACTGCTGCGTTGCGATGACCGAGGGCCAGATCGACGTGACCGCCACCTTCGACACCCCAGCGGGCTCGGGTGGCACGCCCGGCGCGGCCGTCGAGTGCGTCGGCGCGGCGTGGGCGAACCGGTTCACGTACCGCGGGACGCCGGTCCAGATCGACGGCCGGACCTGGCTGCTGGACACCGCCGCCGGCACACTCACCTGGCGTGGGCCGGACCGCTCGATCCGGATCGGGAACTCGCTGGCCGCGGGGGAGTCCGGTTATCCGGCCGTGACGTCGGCCGACCTCGAGGCGATCGCCGGGTCGCTCGTGCTGTCGTCCTCGATCGACAGCGGGATGTCCTGGTTCGACGCCACCACGGCGTTCGCACCCTGACCGCCCTGGTCCTCACCGCTTGACGCGGAGTGTTCACAGTGTGAATACTCCCGTCCCGTGGCGACCGGACACGTGCTGCTCGGGCTGCTCGCCCGGGGTGAGCGGCACGGGTACGAGCTGAAGCGGCAGTACGACTCCCGCTTCCCGGCCGCGAAACCGTTGGCGTTCGGGCAAGTCTACGCGGCGCTCGACGCCCTGGCCCGGCGCGGACTGGTCGAGGCCGCGGTCGTCGAGAAGGCCGGCGCCGCGGAGCGGACGTCGTTCCGCATGACCGCGGGCGGGCGGGCCGAGCTCGACCGCTGGCTGGCCGAGGTCGAGCCGCCGGCGCAGCACGCGGGCAACCCGTTCCAGCTCAAGGTCACGCTCGCGCTGCTCGCCGCCGACGAGGCGGTGGCCGCGAGCTACCTGCGCGCCCAACGTTCGGCGCACCTCGCGCGCATGCGGCACTTCGTGCGGTTGACGTCCGACCCGGACGCGCCCCTGGCCGAGGTCCTCGCCGCCGACTACGCCCTGACCCACCTCGAGGCCGACCTGCGCTGGCTCGAGGCCGCCGAGACCCGCGTGGGCGATCTTGCTCGCGAACTGGAGGAGACACCATGAGGCACGCCGCCGAGACCGACCCGACCGAGATGCGCGACCCGGTGCTCGTCGCCCGGTCGGTGGTGAAGGCCTACGGCGGGACCCCGGCCGTGCGTGGGGTGTCGGTGCACGTCGAGCGCGGCGAGATCCTCACGGTCACCGGGCCGTCCGGCTCGGGCAAGTCGACGCTGCTGCTCTGCCTCGCGGGCGTGCTGCGCCCCGACGCCGGATCGGTGGTGCTGCGAGGGGCCGACGGTGCGTCGCGGACGGTGAGCGAGGAGTCCGAGACGCTCCGGTCGCGCCTGCGGCGCACCCGCTTCGGGGTGCTGTTCCAGTTCGGTCAACTGGTGCCGGAGCTGACGGCCGCGGAGAACGTCGCGATGCCGCTGCTCCTGGAGGGTTCGAAGCGCCGACCGGCTCTGGCCGTGGCCACCGACTGGCTCGACCGGTTCGAGGTCGCCGACCTGGCCGGAACCCGGCCGTCGGAGATGTCGGGCGGGCAGGCCCAGCGGGTCGCCGTCGCCCGGGCCATGGTCACCGAGCCCGAGGTGCTGTTCGCCGACGAGCCCACCGGTGCACTCGACACCGTTTCCGGAGATCGCGTGCTGGGGCAGTCGGTCCGGGTGGTGCGCGAGGCGGGCACCTCGGTCGTGCTCGTGACGCACGACGCGCGGGTCGCAGCCCACGGTGACCGCGAGGTGGTCGTGCGTGACGGTGTCGTGGCCGGGTACGAGCTCCCGGTCGGGGTCTGACCGGTGCGTTCTGCAACAGTCCTGCGGCTGGCCATCGCCGGATCACGGGTCGACCGGGTCCGGATGACGTTGACGGCGTTCGGTGCGCTGCTCGCGACGCTGGCGCTGCTCTCGGCCGCCACCGTGGCCGCGGTCGGCCCGGGCGACGGCCCGTACACCTCGGAGCTGTTGAACCAGAGCGGTCTGCACCCCGGGGTGGTGGTCGCCCTGCTGGGGTTGTGCGTGCCGGTGCTCGTCCTCCTCGCTCAGTGCAGCCGGATCGGTGCGCCGGCGCGCGACCGACGGCTGGCCGCGATGCGGCTCGGGGGCGCCACCCCCGGCGAGGTCGCCCGCGTCACCACCGCGGAAGCGGCCGCGGGCTCCGGTCTGGGCGCGCTGCTCGGTCTCGGTGTGTTCTTCCTGCTCCGCGCCCTGTTCTCGACACCGGTGCACGGCAACTTCTCGCGGTCGGAACTGGTCTCCGACGCCAACGGCGTCTACCAGACCGATGTCCCCGTCCCCAGCGCGTTGCGGGTGCCCACTGACGTCTTGCCGCCGTGGTGGGCGATGGCGGTCATCGTCGTGCTGGTCCCGGTACTGGTGTCGGGTGCAACGCTCCTGGCACTACGACGCGTCGCGTTCACGCCGTTCGGCGTCAGCCGCCGGGTCCGCACCCAACCGCCCCGGGTGGTTCCGCTGGTGCTCATCGTCGTGGGCGTCGGCATGTTCTTCCTCGCGGCCGGGCTGGCCGAATCAGTCGCTAGCCTGCCGTCGTCGGTGCTCATCGCCCTGCTGCTCGGGGGATTCCTCGTCGCCTCGGTGGGTCTGCTCGGCGGTCAGGGCGCGATCACCCAGGCCGTCGGGCGGCTGCTGGTCAGGAGGACGTCGCGGCCGGCGTTGTTGTTGGCCGGCCGCCGGATGATCGCCGACCCGTTCAACGCGGCGCGCGCCACATCGGTCCTCTCGGTCACCGTGCTGATGGCAGCTGGGGCTCGGCACCTGCGCAACGTGACCGTCGCCGACCAGCACGGCAGCGGCGACGTGTTCTACACGAACGCCTACGACCTCGTCGACCTCGTGCTGGTCATCGGCGCCGTGCTCGCCGCGCTCGGACTGCTGGTCGCCACGGCCGAGGGGATCGTCGCCCGCCGCCGCACCTACAGCGCGGTTGTCGCCGCCGGCACCCCGCGCCGTGTCGTGGCCCGCGCCGTCCTGGCCGAGATGCTGCTCCCCCTGATTCCTTCGTTGTTCCTGGCAACGATCGTCGGAACCGCTGCTGCTGTGGGCTTCTTCGGCCGGACCGTCGCCGGGTACGAGGTCGTCGATGCCGCAGGCCGCGTCTCGTCCACCGCGACGGTGACGGTCGGCCTCTCGTGGTTGACGCTCATCCTCACTCTCCTGCTGGCCTTCGCCATCACGGCGCTCACCACCTCCGCCGGTCTGCTGTTCCTCCGCTCGGCCACCGACGTCGGCGAGCTCCGCGCGGCGGCGTGAACCCGGGGCGCGCCGCGCGGTGGGACCCCGCTCCGCCGAGCGAGCGGGCAGCCCTGGCCGTTCCGCTGAGCAAGAACAGCCTCCTGCGGCGCGCGGGTGTCGTGCACGGCGGCCCTGGTCCGCGCCTGGCCGTCCCGCTGAGCAAGGGCCTTCTCCTCCGGCGCGCGAGCGTCGTACACGGCGGCCCTGGTCCGCGCCTGGCCGTTCCGCTAAGCAAGAACAGCCTCCTGCGGCGCGCGGGTGTCATACACGGCGGCCCCGGTCCGCGCCTGGCCGTCCCGCTGAGCAAGAGCCGGCTCCTGCGGCGCGCGGGTGTCGCACACGGCGGGCCCGGTGCGCGCCTGGCCGTTTCGCTGATCAAGAACCTGCTTCTGCCGCGCAAGGGTGTGGGGCCAGGCAGCGGGTCCGCGGGTGACGGTCCCGCGCAGCAACAGCCGGCTCCTACGGCGCGCGGGTGTCGTACACGGCGGGCCTAGTGCGCGCCTGGCCGTCCCGCTGAGCAAGGACCCGCTCCGGCGGTCGCGCGTTCAGATGAGTGCGCTTTGCGGTCGCGTGCGATGGCCAGTGCCGGGTTCGCCGGCAAGAATCACTCGACGAAATTTGGGGATTCTCTCGACGTGACGTCTTGTTGGTGATAGATTAGAACGCATGGTCGAGCTGGACGAGATGGTGCCGTCGCTCGACCTGCTGCGCACGCTGACCTCGCTCGTGCCGTGCGACCTGCAGTTCGACGAGCAACTGGCGGCGGTCGCGGCGTACGAGCGGATGCTGTCGTGGCTCACCGCGGAGCAGAACGACCTGTTGGCCGCGATCGAGCAGGACGACGAGCTCCTCGGGCCCGGCTGGCACCAGCAGAGCTCCGCGCGGTGGCGCGCCGAACAGGTCGGACTCGCGCTCGGCGTCACCGGGTCGGCCGCGCACCGCCGGATGCACACGGCCGTCACGCTCGTCGAGAAGTTGCCCACCGTCACCGGGGCGCTGCGGGTCGGCGCGATCACGTCGCACCACGCCCGGGTCGTCGCCCGTGACGCAGCGGTCCTCGACGACGAGGTGGCCCACGCCGTCGAGGCCGCCGTCATGTCCGACCCCGCCTGGCGTACCCCGAGCCAGCTCGAGCGGGCGTTCGCACGGGTCGTGCACGAGGTCGACCCCGAGAGAGCGGCGCGGCGCCACGAGCGGGCCCGCCGAGGCCGGCGGGTGTCCCTCCGCGCCGAGCCCGACGGCATGAGCTGCCTCTGGGCGCTGCTGAGCGCCGAGCAGGGCCAACTCGTGCACAAGACCCTCGACGCGTACGCCCGTTCCTCGAAGGCCCGCAACGTCCCCGGTGACGACCGCACGCTCGACGAACGCCGCACCGATGCGCTGGTGGACCTCGTCACCCGCCGCCCCGGCGCGCCCGCCGTCGGTGTTCCGACGTCTGACGGGGACGCCTGCGACTGCGGGTCGACGGGCGACGACTCCGCGGCCACCGACGCCACGAGTGAACCGACCGCGCACGGCCGCCGCGCCGAGATCCACGTGACCGTCGCCTGGTCCACGCTGATCGGCGCCGACGACGCCCCCGCCGACCTCACCGGCTACGGCCCGATCGACGCCGCCACCGCCCGCCGGATCGCGTTCGACCCGACCAGCACCTGGCGACGGCTCCTCGTCGACCCCGAATCCGGCCAGTTGCTCGACTACGGCCGTCGCACCTACGCGCCGCCGCAACACCTGCAGGACTTCTGCATCGCCCGCGACCAGCAGTGCCGGTTCCCGACGTGCGACAAACCCGCGGTCATGTGCGATCTGGACCACCGGCTCGACTGGGAACGCGGTGGGTGCACCTGCGACACCAACCTCGACCCGCTCTGCCGCAACCACCACCGCCTGAAACACGAGGCGGGTTGGACTCATCAGCGCGAGGCCGACACCGGCGACAGCATCTGGACCGACCCGAGCGGGACCGAGCACGTCAAAGCGGCGACCCGCCTGCCCACGCCCCGCCCGGTCGAACCGCCAGCAGCACCGGCGACTCCTGACGTTCTGGGCGACCCGCCGTTCTGACGCGCACCGTTGCGTGCTGCAACAGTGATGCAAACGGTGATGCATCACCCGGTCCCTCAGTCTCCGGCGGCGCCGGCGACCACAGCGTCACCGACGGCGGTGCGGTGGTAGACGACCGAACGGCCGGCGCGGCCACGGTCGACGAAGCCGGCGTCGCGCAGGACCTTGAGGTGATCTCCGACAGCGCCCAGGCTGAAGCCGGTGAGACCGACCAGCTGCGTCGTCGACGCCGGGGTGTCCAACCGCAGCAGCAGTTCGGCACGGGCGGGTCCGAGCAGTCGGGCCAGGGCCGCCGGGGTGGCGGTGTTGCCCTCCCACAACGCCGCGCTGCCGCGGGCCGGGTAGGCGATGGTCGGCTGCCACGGCGGTTCGAGGTAGGTCGCGAGGCCCGGGTGCAGGAAGACCGACGGCACGAACAACAACCCGCGCCCGTCGAGGGCGGTGTGCTGCGTGGCGCGGGCTCGCACCGTCACCGCTCCCCCGGCCCACCGCAACGACGGGTGCATGTCCTCCAGCACCCCGGCCCAGCCGGCGCGGGCCAGCCGGTCGGCGCGGTGCAGGACGTCACGTTCGGCGATCGCCAGCAACTGCGGCCAGTCCGGAGCCACGAGTGCCTCCCACGCCCACGCCAGCAGGTCGGCCAGTCGAGCGGACACGTCGGGCGCGCGGAGGTAGGCACGGATCTCGGGGTCGACGTCGGAGGTGAGCGCCCGGCGGATCTGGGCGCGGGCGAGCGGCAGCGGGGTGGCCCGCACGGCGGCGAGATCCTGCTCGACGTCGCGGGCCATCCCCGTCGGCGGCGGCGCGAGGAAGTCGACACCCCAGCCGGTCGGTCGCAGCGCGCGCAGCACCCGGGCCCGGAAGTCCGGCCGGAGAGCCGCCTCCCGCCGACCCCACCGCGTACGGCGGACCGCGACCCCGGCCTGCGAGCCGCCCCGGTCGAGCTTGCGCAGCAGGTGCTCGAGTTCCATGAGCGGGGCGAGGGCGAACCGACTCGCGGCCAGGTCGTCCGGGCCCACCTCGATGCGCAGCACCCGTCGCCACCTTTCGTCCCTCGGCGAAACAGTACCGGCGTCGCGGACCGGGCGGCAGGGTTCCCGACGTGACGACGACCGACCACCCCGCGGTGGCACCGGCGACCTATCGCGCGCTGTTCACGACGCGAGGCGTGCCGCAGTTGTACGGGGCGACGCTCGCCAACACCCTCGGAACCTCGTTGCAGATCCTCGCGCTGTCGGTGGCGGTGTACGCCAGCACCGGGTCGGCGCTGTGGTCGAGCGTCGCGTTCGCCGCCGGGTTCCTGCCACAACTACTCGGCGGCGCGGTGCTCACGTCCCTGGCCGACCGGTGGCCGGCGCGGCCGGTGCTCGTCGGTGGCGCCGTGCTCCGCACCACTGTGGTCGCGGCCTTGGCGCTCACGGACCTGCCACCCGCCGTCGCGATCACCGTCGTCGCCGCGGCCGCGGTGGTGCAACCGGTCCCGTCGGCGACGCAGTCCGCGCTCGTGGCCCGCCTGCTCACCGGCGAGCTCTACGTGCTCGGCCGGTCCGTGTTCACGGTGCTCGGCTCCGCGGCGCAGCTCGCCGGGCTCGCGGTCGGCGGCACGGTGGTCGCGGCGCTCGGCGTGCCGGCCGCGTTCGGGGTCTCCGCCGGCATCCAGGCCCTCGGACTCGTCGCCGTGGCACTGCTGCCGGCCACCGGCGCCGTGGCACCCACGACGGCCCGGTGGCACCCGCGCGACACCTGGCGCGGCAACGCCGGACTCCTCGCCGACTCCCGCATCCGCCGGATCCTGTTGTCCTGGTGGTTGCCGGTGATGCTGCTCGTGGCGGCGGAATCGCTCATCGTCGCCTACGTGGGCGAGCAGGGTCGTCCGGCGTCCGACGTCGGGCTGCTGCTCGCCGCGTTCCCCGCCGGTGCAGCGGTGGGCGACCTCCTCGTCGGGCGGTGGCTACCGGCCCGGTGGCGCCGGCGTTCGGTGCCGTGGCTGCTCGCGCTGGTCGGCGTGGGGCTGCTGCCCCTCGCGTGGCACCCGCCGGTCGCGGTCGCCGTCGCGTGTCTCGCCGCAGCCAGCGCCGGCAGCGCGTACCAGCTGGGCGGCCAGCAGGCCTTCCTCGCCGCCGTCCCCGCCGAACGCCAGGGGCTGGCCTTCGGGCTCGTGAGCACCGGGATCATGGGCGTGCAGGGCCTCGGCCCCGTGCTGGCCGGAGCCGTCGCCGACGTCGTCGGAGCCGGCGTCACGATCACCGCGCTCGGCGTCGGGATCCTCGTCGTGACGGCCGTCCTCGGTCGGCTGCCGCACCCGTCCTGAGCCCGCTGACGACCGCTCAGGCGGGGCCGTCGGCGAGGTCGCCGACCCGCACGAGGTCGCGATCCTCGACGAAGGCCGCCATCTGATCCACCGGCCACATCGTGATGCCGCCGGGGCCCTGCACCGACCGCACCGCGCCGGCGTCGTCGAGGGTGACGCTGAGCCGCTCCCCGAAGGAGGCGTAGCCGGGCGCGCGGACGACGCGGAAGGCCTCGTCGCCGTCGGGTTCCAGGGCGACCACGGCGGCGGCGGGGTCGTCGGCGGCGGGGTTGACCATGAGCAACCGACGACCCAGGCGGACGACGTCGACCACGGACCACAGCGAGGCGTAGCGGCCGCAGACACGGTCCGCGGAGGCGTCGACCGGTGCGCCGTCGGGATCGCCCGCGGCGAGATGTGCCAACGCCAGCAGGCCGTTGGTGAGCGGACCGGCCGCGCCGTCGATGGCGTTGGTGCACACGGAGACCGCCACCCGCTCCTCAGGGACGACGGTCAGCCGGGTGCTGTGGCCGGGGTAGCCGCCGCCGTGGCCGAAGGTCTGGTAGCCGTGCACCTCGCGGAGGTCGAAGCCCAGACCGTAGCGGCCGGCGGCGTCGTCGTGGACGTCGACGTCGAACGACGGCCGTCGCATCCGGCGCTGGAACGTTGCACCCAGCAACCGCTCGTCATCCGGCAGGTGAGCGGCACCCCAGCGCACGAGGTCCGCCGCGGTCGAGGTGAAGCCGGTGGCGGCGTCGAGGGCACCGGTGTCGATGTGCTCGATCGGCACCCGGTGGTCGGCGTAGGCGAGCGAGCTGTAGCCCAGCGCGTAGTCGCCGAGCCGGTCGGTCACCAGGTCCGGCGCGGTGTCGGCGAGCCCCGCCCTCGCGACCACCTCGGCGGCGACGTACTCGCGGTACGACCGGCCCGACACCGCGGCCACCACCGCACCCAGCAGACCGAAGGCGATGTTGGAGTACTTGAACCGCTCGTCGGCCGGGATGATCCCTCCGGCGGCGGTGAGCGCGCGGAGGGCGTCGTCGTCGGGGAACGGGCGGGCGAGCTGCCAGTGGTCGGCGTTGCGGCCGTCGCGGATGACGCCGGAACCGTGGCCGAGCAGGTCCGCGAGCGTGCGGTCACCGACCCCGGCCTCGGTGGTCCACGGCAGGTGGAGGTCGACGCGGTCGTCGAGCCGGAGCTTGCCGGCCTCGGCGAGCTGCACCACTGCGGTCGCGGTGAAGGTCTTGGAGTGCGAGGCCACCCTGAACAGGTGGGCCGGCGTCAACGCGACGTCACCGGCGACGTCGGCGTGACCGTGCGCGGTCGAGAGCACCAGCTCGCCGTCGACCCACACCGCGGCCTGCACGCCCGGCATCCGCAGGTACCGCTGCCGGAACGCCAGCCACTGGTCGGCGTACGCGGCGATCCCGGTGAAGGCTGCGCCCAGCCCGCTCACGCGCGTGCCGCCAGCGACGCGGCCACCGGGATGCCCGGTCGCAGGTCCGGCGCGGGTTGCGGACGCCCGCGACCCGACAGCAGGGGCACGACGCCCGCCCAGGCATCACCCGCAACGTCCTCCGGCGGGTCCTCCGGCCAGCCGTCGGAGACCTTGAGCGACCACTCCTCTATCGGCAGCGCCAGCACGAGGGTCGCCGCCAGTTCGCGGTCGGTGGCCGGGCGCACCTCGCGGGTGCGGCCGGGCAGCAGGTGCTCGGTGATGAGGTCGAGCGCGGCCCGTCGCCCGTCCGCCGCGACCGGGGTGCAGACGCCGAACAGCACCGCGCTGCGGTAGCGCATCGACGACTCGAAGGCCGAGCGCGCGACCACGAGGGCGTCGGGGACGGTGACGGCGAGGCTCACCGGCGCGCCGTCCGCGACCCGGCGCATCCACCCCGAACCGGTCGAGCCGTGGACCAGGACCCGGTCGCCGTCGCGGGCGATCGCGGTCGGCAGCACGACCGGCCGGCCGGCGTGGTCGGCGACGCCGACGTGCCCGACCAGCGCCTCGTCGAGCAGGGCGTCGAGAGCGGCGCGGTCACCCACGGCCTTCTCCCGCAATCGGGTCGGGGTGGTGCGGGCGGTGGTCACGGGGTCGAGCCTGCCAGTCCCAGCGCGTCACGGACGGCCCCGACCAGGGCCCTCGACTGCGCGGCGCGTTCGGCACGGGAGGTCGACACCTCCAGCACCGTGACCCCCGACGGCCGCTTCGCGAGGGCCGCCGCGAGGGCGGTGGGGTCCCCGATGCGTTCGTGAGCGGCGTTGACGCCGGCGGCCAACGACTCGACGGACGCGCGGGTCGGCGTGCCGAACACCCGCTCGAACCCGGCCGGCGCGTTCGGACCGCCCTGCTCGAGCGTGGCGAAGATCCCGCCGCCGTCGTCGTTGCACACGACAACGGTCAGGTCGACGGTCGGTTCGTCCGGCCCGATCAGCAAACCGTTGAGGTCGTGCAGGAACGCCAGGTCGCCGATGAGGGCGTACGCCGGTCGCGGGGCCAGCGCGAGGGCGGCACCGGAGGCGGTCGACAGCGTGCCGTCGATGCCCGCGAGGCCGCGGTTGGTGAGCACGGCGATGTCGGCGCGCGGTGCGGCGGCCAAGTCGACGTCGCGCACCGGGTTCGACGACGCCACCTGCAGCACGGCCTGTTCCGGCAGCGCGGCGACGACGGCCCGGGCGACGGCGGCACCGGCCGGCCACCCCAGCGCACCGTCGGCAGCGGTGACCGAGGCGACGGCGGCGGCCGCAGCCGCACCGGCGTCGAGCCAGTCCTGCTTGAGGTGCTCGTCGACCGGACCGGGCAGATCGGCCACGGCACGCAGCCACCCCGGCGCGACGACCTTGGTGGCGGCGCGCGCGGCGTCGGGCCACCGCGGGGTCGCCGAGACCACGATGACCTCGACGTCGGGCCGGGCCAGCAACCGTTGCACCGAGCGGTGCAGCGTCGGGTTGCCGACCACCACGACCTGGTCGGGCGCATGCGCGTCCAGCCATTCCGTTGCATCCAACAACAGTCCGCCGTGGGGCACGGCGATCACGCCGAAGCCGGCCGACGCCTCCGCCACGACCGGCCAGCCGCGACGTTCGGCGGCGAGCGCGGCGTAGGCCGTCCACGGCCCGGGCGCCCCACCGGCCACCACGAGGGTGCGCGGGACCGGCTCCGGCCCGTTGACCGAGCCGAGCACGTCCATCGTGCCGACCGCGGTGGGCATCCGCGGATCGTCGGAGAGATCGACCGTTGCAGCCACCAACGGTTCACGGAACGCCAGGTCGATCTGCACCGGCCCCGGGTCACGGGACATCGCCCCCGTGGCCCACCCGAGCGCACGGTCGACCGCCGGACGCGCCGCCGACGGATCGAGCGAGTCCAGGCCGACGTACCAGCGGCAGGCGTCGCCGTACAGCCGCACCTGGTCGGTGGTCTGGTTGGCTCCGGTGCCGACGAGGTGCGGCGGCCGGTCCGCCGTCAGGGCCAGCAGCGGTGCCCCCCGGTGGGAGGCCTCGAGCACGGCGGGGTGCAGGTTCGCGGCGGCGGTACCGGACGTCGTCACCACCGGCACCGGCAACCCCGAGGCCGTCGCGAGCCCGAGCGCGAGGAAGCCCGCCGCCCGCTCGTCGATCCGCACGTGCAACCGCAGCCCGCCCGCGGCCTCCGCCTCGACCAGGGCGTACGAGAGCGGGGCGTTGCGCGATCCCGGTGAGAGCACCGCTTCGCGCACCCCGAGCCGGACCAGCTCGTCGACGACCGCGGCAGCCAGTTCGGCCGAGCTCACCGGACCACCTCGGGCCGGCCGGTCGCGGTGCCGGCCGCCCGGCTGAAGTCGCTCTCGAAGTTGGCGTCGCCGGTGACCTCGACCAGGCGTCGTTCCCACCAGGCGTGCCGCTCCGGCGCGGCGGCCAACCGGGTCAGTGCGTCCTCGGCCGGCGCGACCGTGCGCACCGGCAGGTGGCCGTCGACCGGCAGGTAAGGGTCGGCCGCGACGTCGTCGGCCAGCAGCGACACCGTGCCCAGCCCACACGCGTAGGGCAGTTCGGGCAGGGCGGCGGCGAGCGCGACGCCCGCGGCGATGCCGACGGAGGTGTCGAGCGCGGAGGACACCACGACCGGCACCCCGACCGCCTCCGCCAGTTCCAGACACCGGCGCACACCGCCGAGCGGCGCCACCTTGAGCACGACGACGTCGGCCGCCTCGCGGCGCACCACCAGCATCGGGTCCTCGCCTCGACGGATCGACTCGTCGGCCGCGACCGGGACGTCCTGCTTGCGCCGCACCTTCGCGAGGTCCTCGATGGACTCGCAGGGTTGTTCGACGTACTCCAGGCCGCCCGCGGCCCGCGCGTACCGCGGCAACCGGGTCAGCGCGGTGTCGACGTCCCAGCCGGCGTTGACGTCGATGCGCACCCGGCCGTCCGGGCCGAGCGCGGAGCGCACCGCCTCGAGCCGGGCGAGGTCCTCGCGCTCGTCCTGGCCGCGCTCGGCGACCTTGACCTTGGCGGTCGTGCACCCCGAGGCGCTGACCCGCGCGGCGGCGGTCTCGGCGTCGCAGGCGGGCACGGTGACGTTCACCGGGACCCGGTCGCGCACCGGGTCGGGGAACCCGACGGTGGCGGCCTCCATCGCCGCGCGCCACCACCCGCGTGACTCGGCCGCGCCGTACTCGACGAACGGGCCGAACTCGCCCCAGCCGACGTGGCCGTGGATGAGGGTCGTCTCGCGCACGGTGATGCCGCGGAACTTCGTCCGCATGGGGATCGACACGATGACGTGGCGCACCCCGCCATCATCGTCACCGCGGTCGACCGCGACCCGCCGGGGTCCACGACACCACGGTTCGCCGTTAGGGTCCCGGAGTGGCCCGCGACGTGCGCACGGCCGTCACCGCGGGCCTCGCGGTGGCGCTGCTGGGCGCGGTCGCCGCCGTCGCCGCGCACGTGCCCCGCCCGACGGGCACCACCGCCTCGCCCACGAGCACCGCGACGGCCCCGACCCGGCTCACCGACACGACGGCCGCACCCACACCGGCGGCGACGCCGTGGTGGCTGGTCGTCCTCGGGATCGTCGCGATCGTCGTGGTCATCGGCCCGTTCGTGTGGCTCGCCGTCCGCCACCTGCGGGCCCGCCGACGCGGGCACGACGCCGAGCGACGCGAAGGCGGCACCAGACGGGTCGCGCGCGGCCGGTTGCTCGAGGCCGATGCCGCCCTCGAGGACGCCGCCACGCAGTTGCAGGCGGGCGGCGACCCGCGCGAGGTCGTCGTCGCCTGCTGGGTCCGGCTCGAGGCCGCCGCCGAGGCTGCGGGCCGGGGTCGGCGCCCGGCCGAGACCGCCACCGACGTCGCGCGCCGCTGGCTCGAGGACGACCGGCTCGAGGACGACCGGCTCGAGGACGACCGGCTCGAGGACGACCGGGACCCGCGCAGCGGGGAACAGCGGGCCGCCGTCGACCGCCTGGCCTCGCTGTTCCACGAAGCCCGCTATTCGTCCCACCCCATGTCCGAGCGGCAACGCGCCGACGCGCGCGCCGCCCTCGCGACGTTGATCGGCACGCGGACGTGAGACGCCCGACCGGCGGACTCCCGCCCACCGTTCTCCTGCTCGCGGCCCTCGCCCTGGTCGCGTTCCTCGTGCGCCTCGAGCCGATCGGGCTGGGGCTGCTCGCGCTCACGGTCGCCGCGCTCGTGGCCCTCGCGGCCGGACCGCGCGAGCGCGACGCCGAGCTGCCGCACGACGTCCACGGCCGCCTCCTGCCCGGTGGCGACGAACGCACGATCGACATCGCCCAGGCCCGGCTGCTCGGCCAGCTCGACGACCCGACCGAGGTGCAGAACTCGCTGCGACCGCGGCTGCGGGCGCTGGTCGTCGAACGTCTCGCCCGCCGGGGTCTCGCCCTCGGTGACCCGTCGGCCCGCGAGGTGGTCGGCGAGCCGCTCTGGACGTTCGTCACGGGCCCACCGATCACGACCAAGCTCCCGCTGCGGGAGTTCGAGCAGCTGCTGACCCGAGTGGAGCACGTGTGACCGACCGACCCGAAGCCGCCTCCCCGTCCGACGCCGGCGCCGCCGCCCGGGCCGTCCTCGACGCCGTCGAGACCGCGGTGGTCGGCAAACGCGACGCCCTGACGTTGGTGCTCGCGGCCGTCCTCGCCGGCGGGCACGTGCTCATCGAGGACAACCCCGGCCTGGGCAAGACCCTCGCCGCCCGGTCGTTCGGCGCGGCCCTGGGTCTGGAGTTCCGGCGGGTGCAGTTCACACCCGACCTGCTGCCGTCGGACGTCACCGGGTCGTTCGTCTTCGACCAGCGCGACAGCGAGTTCGTGTTCCGGCCCGGGCCGCTGTTCACCGGCCTGCTGCTCGCCGACGAGATCAACCGCACGCCGCCGAAGACGCAGTCGGCGCTGCTCGAGGCGATGGCCGAGGGCCAGGTCTCGGTGGAGGGGACGACGTTCGGTCTACCGGCGCCGTTCCACGTGCTCGCCACGGCCAACCCCATCGAGTACGAGGGCACCTACCCGCTGCCGGAGGCCCAGCTGGACCGGTTCCTGCTGCGGGTGCGGTTCGGCTACCCCGACGCCGAGCAGGAGTGGGACGTGCTGCGCTCACGGGTCGACCGCGCCACCGAGGCCAACCCGGTGCGGCAGGTCGTCGACGCCGCGGGGCTGCTCGCGCTGCAGGCGGCGGTGGAACGGGTGAGCGTCGACCCGACCGTCGGCCGGTACTGCGTGGACCTCGCCCGGGCCACCCGGCGGCTACCGGAGGTCGCGGTCGGGGCGTCACCCCGCGGGGCCCTCGCACTGCTGCTGGTCGGGCGGGCGGTGGCGTTGATCGCGGGCCGCGACTTCCTGCTGCCCGAGGACGTCCAGGCCGTCGCCGTGGCGGCGCTCGCCCACCGCCTGACCCTGACGCCGGACGCGTGGCTGCGGCAACGGTCGCCGGAGTCGATCGTCACCGACCTGCTCGGCCGGGTCCCCGCGCCACCGACGGTCGCCCCCGCGTGACGACGCCTGGGCCGCGGAGCCGGTGGCGGGTCACCACGGCGTTCACCAGCGCCGCCGGCATCGGGACGGTGCTGCTCGTGCTCGCAGGCGTGACCCACCGACCGGCGTTGGTCCTGCTCGCGACGCCGCTGCTGGCCGAGGTCGCCTGGGCCGTGCGCCGGGTCGTCCGACCGCCGGTGGCCGTGGACATCCGACCGACGGTGGGGCGGGCGCGGGAGGGGGACGTCCTGGAGCTCGACCTCGCGGTCGAGGCGGACGCCGATGCCGACCTCGTGCTCACCGAAACCGGCACCGAGCCCCTGCTCGAGGTGCCGGCCGAGCGGTTCCCGGTGGCGCAGACCCCGGCTGCGGCGACCCGGCGGGTGACCGCCCACGCCGCGCACTGGGGCGTCGGCCAGGCCGGGCGCACGTACGCCGTCGCGTTCGCCGGCCACGGACTGTTGCGCAGTGCACCGGTCATCGCGATGGGCGAGGAGATGGTCGTCGAACCGGTGCCGGAGTCGACGGTCCCGATCGTCCCGACCCGCCGCACCGGGGTGACCGGCCCGCGGGTCTCCCGGCGTCCGGGCGTCGGCAGCGAGCTCACCGGCGTGCGCCCGTTCGTCGCGGGCGACCGGTTGCGGCAGGTCCACTGGCGGGTGACGGCGCGCCGTGGCGACCTGCACGTCACCACCACGGCGGCCGACCGGGAGGCCTCGATCCTGCTCGCGGTGGACAGCAGTTCCGAGCTCGGACCGCTCGACGCCACCACCCTCGACGTCGCGGTCCGCGCCGCGGCGGGTCTCGCCCGCCGGCACCTGCGCGACGGCGACCGGGTGGGGGTCGTCGACCTCGGCGACCCCACCCGGGTGCTGCGCCCGGCCGCGGGCGGGCGCCAGCTGCAGCGGGTCGTCGACCGACTCGTGCGGATGCGCCACACCGTGCCGGTCGACCTCGGCCGACTGCCCGCGGTCGTGGAACGGGCCGCGCCCGGCGCGATGGTCGTGGTCCTCTCCCCGGTGCTGCGGCCCGCGGTCGGTGCGGCCGTCGCCCGGCTGGCCCAGGCCGGGGTGGCGACGACCGTGGTCGACACCCTCGGCGAGGTCGACCGGGGAGCCCTGCTCGCCGCCCGCCGCCTGCTGCTGCTCGACCGCGACGCGACGGTGAACCGGCTCGTCGACGTCGGGGTGGCGGTACGGCCGTGGCGCTGACCCCGGCCGCGGCCGTCCCGCTCGCCGCCCGCGCCCTCGTGCCGGTGGGCGCCGCCCTCGTCCTGGTCGCCGCGGGCGCCGCCGAGGCGGGTCCGACCGTGGTGCTGCTGCTCGGTGTGGTGCTGGCGGTCGTCCGGCCGGCGCGGGCGGGAGTGTGGTTGGCCGTGCCCGCGGCCGTGTGGGCGTTCATCGCGGCGACGCCGGACGACGTCGGCGACGGCCGGGTCCTGCTGGCCGCCGCCGGGATCTACCTGCTGCACACGGGGACGGCGGCCGCGGCCGCGTTGCCGGTCACCGCGCGGGTCGGCACCGACGTGGTGCGGCGGTGGCTCCGGCGGTGCCTGCCGGCCGTGGCGCTGACCGCCGTCGTCGCGCTCGTCGACCTCACCCTCGGCGACACCCCCGACAACCCCCTGTTCCTCACGCTCGCGGGGCTCGTGGCGATGGTCGCCGTCGGGGTCCTCATCCGGCTGCTCGCCGCCACGCGGGAGCCCTGACGCCGTGCCGGTTAGGGTCGGTCGGCGTGAGCAGCCTGCCCGGTGTGTCCGAGACCTTCGACCCGGCCGCGTGGCGCGAGGTCCCCGGGTTCGAGGGGCTGGTCGACGTCACCTACCACCGGCACGTCGAGCTCGGCGTCGTCCGCATCGCCTTCGACCGGCCCGAGGTGCGCAACGCGTTCCGCCCCGGCACGGTCGACGAGCTGTACCGGGCGCTCGACCACGCGCGCATGAGCTCCGACGTCGGCTGTGTGCTGCTGACCGGCAACGGACCGTCACCGAAGGACGGCGGGTGGGCGTTCTGCTCGGGTGGTGACCAGCGCATCCGGGGCCGCGACGGCTACCGCTACGCCGAGGGCGACACCGCCGAGACGGTCGACCCGGCCCGCTCCGGACGCCTGCACATCCTCGAGGTGCAGCGGCTGATCCGCACGATGCCCAAGGTCGTCATCGCCGTGGTGAACGGGTGGGCGGCGGGCGGCGGGCACTCCCTGCACGTCGTCTGCGACCTCACGCTGGCCTCGGTCGAGCACGGCCGGTTCAAGCAGACCGACGCGGACGTCGGCTCGTTCGACGGCGGCTACGGCTCGGCGTACCTCGCCCGGCAGGTCGGCCAGAAGTTCGCCCGCGAGATCTTCTTCCTCGGCCAGACGTACAGCGCCGAGGACGGCTACCGCATGGGGACGGTCAACCGGGCCGTCCCGCACGCCGAGCTGGAAGCGGCCGCGATCGAGTGGGGCCGCATCATCCTCGGCAAGTCCCCGACGTCGCAGCGGATGCTGAAGTTCGCGTTCAACCTCGTCGACGACGGCCTCATGGGCCAGCAGGTGTTCGCGGGCGAGGCGACCCGGCTCGCGTACATGACCGACGAGGCGGTCGAGGGCCGCGACGCCTTCCTCGGCAAGCGGGAGCCCGACTGGTCCGGCTACCCGTACCACTACTGAGCGGGCCCGAACCGTGAGAACCGTCGCCGCCGCCGCGACCCCGGCGTCCGTCGCCGAACTGCGCGACGCGTTGCGCGACGCCCTGGCCGGCGGACCCGCCGTGTTGCCGCTGCCGCCCGAGGCCGCGCTCGCCCAGACCCTGCTCGACGTCGCCCGACCCGACGAACCCGCGGACGACGTGGCGTTGCTCGTCCCCACCAGCGGGTCGACCGGCACCCCGAAGTTGGTCGAGCTGTCCGCCGACGCGGCGCGCGCCTCGGTGGCCGGAACGGAATTGGCCTTGGGTGGACCAGGCCAATGGGCGCTCACGTTGCCGACCACCCACATCGCCGGTCTGCAGGTGCTGATCCGGTCGATCCTCGCGGGCACCGAACCGGTCGTGCACGGCCCGGACCGGTTCACCCCGGGTTCGTTCACGGCCCTCAGCGCCCGGCTCGTCGGCAGTCGCCGGTACACCGCGTTGGTCCCGACCCAGCTGCGTCGGTTGCTGGCCTCCGAGGCGGGCACGCACGCCCTCGTCGGCTACGACGCCGTGCTCGTGGGTGGCGCCGCGACGTCACCGTCGCTGCTCGCCGCCGCGAGGGACGCCGGTGCTGCCGTGGTCACCACCTACGGCATGAGCGAGACCGCGGGCGGCTGCCTCTACGACGGCCGGCCGATCGGCGGGGCCACGGTCGACCTCGACCCGACCGGTCGCATCCTGCTCGGCGGCCCGACGCTGGCGCGCGGGTACCGCGGCGAACCGGAGTTGACCGCCGCCGCGTTCGTCGACGGCCGCTTCGTCACCTCCGACCTGGGCCGCTTCGACGACGGCCGGCTGCAGGTGCTCGGCCGTGCGGACGACGTCGTCATCTCCGGCGGGGTCAACGTCCACCCGCTCGCCGTCGAGGCGGTCATCGCCACCCTGCCGGGCGTGCGGGACGTGTGCGTGGCGGGCGTGCCCGACCCCGAGTGGGGCGCGGTGGTCACCGCGTGGGTCGTCGGCGAGGTCGACGCCGAGGCCGTCCGCGCGGCCGTCCGCGCCGCGCTCGGAGCGCCCGCCGCCCCGCGCCGGGTGGAACGCGTCGCCGCGATCCCGCTGCTGGTCAGCGGCAAGCCCGACCGCCGCCGCCTGGTCACCTGTGTCTCGAACTTGTGACCCTGGTGCGCTCCGAGCGGGACACCGAGCGCCTATCGTCGTCCCGAAAGTGTCAGACCCGACCCTCATGCTGTGCGCATGACAGTCATCGAGGAGCGTGAACTCGTCGTGCTCGACGCTGAGATCGAAAGTGCCGTCCAAGCCTTCGCAGCGGCGGGCGCCGGCAACGGGCTGTTCTACGTCAGCACGCCCATCACCACCGGGCGCCGAGAGCTCGAACTCATGGACGAGCTAGGCGTCGCGAACCGTGAAGAGTTGTACACGCATTACAAGAGCCGCTGGCTCACCGAGGTGTTCCAGGCCAACGAAACAGAGGCGGCGAAGTACGCCCGTGTCTTTGGCGAGACTGTCGGACTCAGCCATCTCGTTGTGAACCCCGCACAATTTCACGGCTCGCCGGCTTGGACTCAGGACGAATACGACTCACTGTGGGGTCGACTGCTCACGAATTTCCCCGCAACGATCGCACCCGTGCCTGGTTGGGCGTTCAGCCGCGGGGCCCGAGTCGAAATATCGGTTGGCCTGCGACACGGGCGTCAAGTGGTGGCGGCCGACGGCTCGCCACGGTCAGTCCAAAGCATGCTCGACGAGTGCGCGGCCGCCGACGCGGAAATTGTGGCGCGCGGCTGGGACCGCTTTGGCGTCTCGCTCCCAGCATTGGACGTGTCAGGACCGGAGACCGGGGAGCCCGTGGATTCCGAAGCCTTAGCCGTCACCGTCTTCTCATGGCTTTCGCGCGAGCGCAGCTATCAAATTGCCAAGTTCGGTACGGACCTCGACGACAAGCACACTTTCGAAGACGCTCTCGCTGACGACGGCTGGTGGAGCAAGCAGCTGCGTATGTACTACACACGGGCCCGTACTCTCGGCCTGGACGAGCCAAGTGGACGTCAAGCCTTGGCCAAATACGTCGCTACGGGTTGCGGCCTGCTTGAAAGCGTGATTCGTACTAAAGGTTGGCTACCAGCTCCGGGCGTGCCAAGCGGAGACCTTAAGACCGACAACCAAAGCGCCTAGCACCTCTCGATTCCGGACAGAGAATGGCTGAGCCAACGCGCCTTAATCTTCTGCAAGACGGATACGCCGAGGTACTGGACGCAACGAAGCATCAAGACGACAAAATCGGACGCCTTCTCGCCGCTGTTGCATTCCTCCTAGCCGCGTCCTTTGCGCTCGCCGGACTCGCGGGCGGCCGAGCCCTCTTCCAAGCATTCACGTTCCACGGAGAGCCACAGCCTGCGCTATCGCTGATTTGCATCATCGGCTTTGGTAGGCAGCAAGTGGGTGCGCCGTACTGCCGGCAGCGGAGCATGGCGCGCAGTGTGCCGGAAAATTAGCTATCGATGGCGGCCTGCAAATTACCCTCTCGATACTACTCGGGGCCTACTGCTTTATCACGCAGCTCACCCGCATTCGTTCGAGCCAAGTAAACACCGAGGATCTCTCCAGGCTCTTCAAGCTCAATGATGCCGTTGGTCGCCGTGCAGCGGTGGCACGCCTGCAGGCTCTTGGACTAAGCGCCCTTGCGGTTCTGCCATTCTATATCGACCCGCGCAGACTGCGAGCTGACGAATTTGCGCGATTCTATACGGTAATCGGCGGACTGGTTCTCACGTTCCTTCTCTCGACGCTAGTCCGAGGAAGAGCCAACCCAAAAAGTGTCTACCGAATCCGTCAGTACCGCTTCTCTGCTGACCCGCGGGCGCTCTCGAACCTCCTTGTAGTAGGCGGCGCAATTACCTCTGCCTGCGGGATTGTATGGTTGGTAGGGACGAGGTCGGACCCCTCCGCTCTCTTATTGCTTGCAGCGGTGCTGGTGCCGATAGGAATTTCCCTGTCCTCGCTCTTCGAACCGACGGCTGCGACAGCAGAAAGGCTGCGGAAGGCGGCCTTACGGAAGAAGCCAATGACCGCCTCGGTTAGTGAGCTCGCCCGCCGTTGGAAGTAAAGAGGCGTCTCCGCAGTAGAAGTGCCTGCGTATCGCGCCGGCACCGAGCCGACTAAGGGCGCCCCTCGGACACCCGGTGGTCAACCCCACGCGTTACGACACCAGAGGCGTAAATTCACGCGACGTGCCCGTCGTCGAACGCACCGTCGTCACCACCTCGTCGCTCGACGTCGTGTGGCCCTACCTCACCGACTTCACCACGGTCACGCAGTGGGACCCGAACACCCCGGACTCGCGGCTGGTCGAGGGCGAGGGTGAGGTCGGCTCGAAGTACGCCATCACCTCGGTGTTCCGGAAGCGCACGACGCACCTGGAGTACGTCGTCACCGACGTCGAGCCGCGCGAGCGGTTCGTGCTGCACGGCGAGAACCGCACGGTGTCGGTGGTGGAGGACATGCGGTTCGCGGCCACGCCCGAGGGCGGCACGCAGGTGACCTACCGCGCCGAGTTCACCTTCCACGGTGCGGCGAAACTCGCCTCACCGTTCCTGGGCGGCGCGCTCGAGGGCATCGGTGACGACGCCGAACGTGGCATGCAGACGGCGCTCGACGCGCTCTGACGGCCGTCGCCCGGGGGTTTCAGCGGGCCAGCTGCACGTACTCGTAGCCGTCGCCCGGACCCTCGACCGCGCCGCGCACGAGCGGCGGGGTCTGCGCCCGGGTGGCCGACAGGTGCACGAAGTCCGTGGTGACCAACAGCAGGCAGGCCTCGGTGACCGGGCCGTCCGGCGGTGGCACCTCGGCGACGCCGCCCCACAGCACCGACGCGGTGCCGAGCGTGAACCCGTCGTACGGGTCCTGCCCCGGCAGCGTCGGGGTCCACGCCGCGGTGAACGGCGTCGGCTCGTCGCCCTCGGCGGCCACGGTCTCGCCGGTGAGTTGGTACGTGCGGGTGAGGCCGTCCGCGTCCAGGGACTTGGTGACGTCGAGGGAGAACCAGTCGACGCTCGCGAACACCCGGTCGAACTCGACCAGCGGGGGCAGGGACACCAGCTGGAACTCGGGTTCGTGGCCCCTCTCCGCCAACTCGACGAGGTGTTCGCGGAACGTGCGGTGTGGATGCGTCACCCGCGGGAGCTTAGAGAACCCGCGTCCGTCGCGGCCCGCCGTGGTGCGCGCGGCGCGGGTAGGCTGACCGTGCTGAACACGCAGCGGTTCCGGGTCGACGACGTCCTCGTCGCGCACGAGCACCACCCGGGAGCACCGAGACATCCGACCCCGGCTGCGAGATCGCGTGTCCCTCCCACCGCCCTGGTTCGACGCCCTGTTGTCCACCCTCGTCCGCGCGGCGCCCGACCTCGTCACCGGAGCCGCCGGCCACGCGGCCGAGACGGTCGCCGCCGCGGTGACGGAGTCCGTGCCCGGCTGCAGCGCCGCGGCCGTGGTGTTCCCCGTCCTGCGCAGCGGCGGTCGGGTGGACCGGCCGTTCCCCGAGGGCGACCCGGGCGGCACACTCTCGGCTGCGCTGGCCGCCGAGTCCGTCGCCCGCGCGGGCCCGGTCCGCGACGTGTGTCGTGCGAAGACCCCGGGCGCGCTGCACCTCGCCGACACGCTCGCCGATCCCCGCTGGCCCGCGTTCGGGCAGCAGTTGTCCGCCTCGACGCACGACCTCCGGGCGCTCGCCGTCCTCCCCCTGCACGTCGCGAGCCGCGGCGCGCTGCTGGTCGGCGCCACGCGGCCGCACGCCCTGGACGAGGTGGCCGAGAGCCTCACCGCCCTGGTGCCTGCGGTGGAGCTGTTCCTGCGTCTCGCGTGGGCCGAGATCCGCCTGCACCACGCCCGCGACGGCATCGAGTCGCGACGGATCATCGCCACGGCGACCGGCATCCTCATGTCGACCGACGGCGTGGCGGCCGACGGGGCACTGACCGCGCTGCGCGGACGGGCCCAGGCGACCGGACGGGCACTGCTCGAGGTCGCGTCCGATCTCGTCGGTCCCGCCGACGAGGCGTCCGCTCGCTGAACGTTGTCCGGAGCACCTCTGGAGTTCGAGAGGTTTCGGTGGAACCGTCTGCCCGGAGAGGTTCGAAACGGGTTCAGAGCCACCTCGTGGCGGGCACGCCCAGCCGTGCGACCGCCCCTTCACGGCCGATACCAGCGGCCGGCGGGTCCACGCTCATGAGCCCTCGAGGGGGCCTCAGATGTCGGCAGACCAATCCCCGGACTTCCAGATCTTCGTCAACCGTGCGGTGCCGATGACCTCCCAGCCGTTCGTGACCGTGCAGAAGCGGGGGATGTTGTCGATCAACGTCCCCGCCTACCAGTTGCTCGGGTCACCGGCGACCGTCGAGTTGATGTACGACCCGGTCCGTCGCATCGTCGGCGTCCGGGCGGTCGACAGCGCCGCCGACCACGCCTACCCGGTGCGCTCGCTCAGCGGGCGGGAGGACGGCCCGTTCGTCGTCTCCGCCACCGCGTTCCTCAAGCACTTCGGTATCACGCAGCCGGTCTCGCGGCGCTGGGTCGCGACGGTGTCCGACGGTGTGCTGCAGGTCGACCTCCGGGTCGAGGGCACCCCGGTCAGCAGCAACCGCAGCCGGGCGCACCGCGGGTTCGGCGATCCCGTGCGCCGCGAGGACGGCGGGGCCGCACCCGGGCAGCGGTCAGGGTGACCGCGTCGTGCCGGTCAGGTGCATCGACACCACGAGGTTGTCGACGTAGCTGCGCCGGGCCCGGTCGAAGTCCCCGGTACAGGTGATCAGCCGCAGCACCGGTTGGGCGACCCGGCCGTACACGGCCTGGGTCGGGAACGCCGCCTTCGGGAACCGGGCCACGGTGTCGACGGCGAACGTGGCCACCGACCCGTCGGCCCGCGTCACGGTCGCGGTGTCGCCCACGGCGAGGTCACGGAGACGGTAGAAGACCGCGGGACCCGCTGTGGAGTCGACGTGACCCGCGATGACCGCGGGCCCGACGTCGCCCGGACGCACCCCGGCATCGAACCAGCCCGCGACCTGCCAGGCGCTGGGAGACGCGAGGGTGCCGTCGGCGAGGACGCCGAGACCCTCGAGGTCGGTGGAGACGCCGATCGCCGGGACGTCGAGGTGGACCGGCCGGCTGGTGACCGAGGGGGTCACCGGTCGGGGCGTGGCGGCGAGCGGCGGCAGCGACGGTGTCGTCGGCGTCGGGGCCACCACCTGCTGCGGTGGGGGTGAACCGGCCGTGGTGGCGGCGGGGTGGGGACGGGCCGTCACGGTGACGGCCGCGACGCCGGCGACGGCCAACGCTGCCGTGACGACGAACGTCCCGGCCACCAGCCGCCGGTGGCCACGACGCCGGTCCGCGGAGCGGTGCCTCACCCGGCGCGTCGGAGTCCGCGCCGGCCCACCAGGACGAGCACGGCGATCGCGACGGACCCCAGCACGACGACGGCCGGGAGCGGGGCGTGGGTGGTCCCCGACGACCGGGCCACCGCGGTACCGCCGCCGCCGGCGTCGACGGATCCCACCGGGACGACCGCGGACCCCGCGGAGTCCACGACCGTCCGCAGGGTCAGCCCACCCGCCGTGGTGTCGAGCAGCACGACGGTCGACGCGGTGCCCGCCGGCACCGACACGGCGCCCGAGGCGACCAGGCCCGGTGCGGGCGCCACGGCGCGCAGGTCCCAGGTGCCGGCGGCGACGGACCGGTAGCCGGTGGTGGTGCCGAAGGGAACCGCGTCCGCCACCGTGACGCCGCCGTTCGCGGTGATGGTCGCGGTCGGCGCGAGGCTGGCGGCCTGGATCACCCGGACCCGCCCCTCACCGCGGGGCGGCGCACTGGTGTCGTCGGAGAGGATCCGAGCCTGCAGCGCGCTGGCCGACCCCACGGCCGCGGCGGTGTACGCCCGGCCCGGAGCGGCGTCGACGGTCCAGGTGATCGACGCGGGCGAGTCCGCCGCCGCGCCGTGCGGACGCATCGACACCACGTACACGCCGGCGGCCACCTGGCGGTACCCGCTCACCTCGCCGTAGGCCTCGTCCGAGATCCACAGCGCCGTCGAGCCACCACCGAAGGCGGTGAGGTAGACGTCGACGGCGGCGACGTCCGGCGAGAAGTGCCCACTGCGCACGAGCGCGGGCGCGGCGGCGGTGGCGGGCGTCGCGACGGCGGGAGCCGCGACCGGCCCGACCATCGCGGCGCCCACGACTCCCAGGGCGAGCGCGAACCCGAGAGTGTTGGCGAGGCGGTGACGGAACGAGGTGTGGTCCACGGGTCAGACTCCGGTCAGGGTGGAAGTGGCGGTGAGGGGCCAGGTGAGGGTGGTGGTCGTCGTGGTGACTGCGGTGATCGTGGGCCGGTAGGTGCCGGCGGTCGCACCCGCGACAGCTCGCACGGTGCCCGGGGCGACCGCACCGACGACCACCGTGCGCGCCGGCCGACCCGCCCGCGTCTCCGCCGGGTCCGCCACCACCGCTCGCACGCTGACCGGGCCGAGGGCGGCGAGGACCGCGACGAGCGACGCCGCGCGCAGGTCGAGCCCGCCCGCCGTCAGTCCCGGCGTGCACGCGGCACACACCGTGACCGCGGGGTTCGCCAACAACCCCGACCCCGCGGCGGCGCGGCGCGCAGCGTCCTCGGCCACCTCAGCACCGACCCGTGCGACGGGTCCCGTCACGACGGCGTCGACCACGTAGGACGATCCGGCGCTGCCGAAGCGGGCCACCGGTACCGCGGTGAGCGCGGACGACAACGCCCGCACGTCGAGGCTCGGTGCGGTGTCGGCCGAGACCCGGAAGAGCGTGGTGCCGTGCGGAGCCGCGGCGGGCGGGGAGACCGTCGCGGCCACCCCTGCCAGCGCGAGCACGACCCGTGAGGCGGTGTCGCCGACCGTGAGCCGGGCTCCGGGCGGCAGCGCCCGCGCCGCCCACGCAGCGAGCAGGGTGCCGGGGTCGGTGGCCGCAGCCGGCACGGTGCGCGGCGCCCCGGGCGCGGCGCCGCATCCGGCCGTGGCGAAGACAGCCACGAGACCGATGCATGATGCAACGGTCAAGGCACGGATGGTCACAGCGGGATCCCTCGAGAGGTCGGTCGGACGAGGCGGCCCGGGGGAGGCCCGACGTGTGGAGGCTACCCGGAATCGCATTCCCGAAACACCACCGCCGAATCGATCGGCGCATTTCCAACAAGACACGCGACCGGGTTTCGGGTCGGTCGGATGTTTCGAATGTTCGAGGGCACCTCGGCTGTTCGCGCCCCGTCAGATGTCAGTCGTTGCTCGAAGCATGGTTCGAGAAAACCTCGACGAACACGGTGACATCTCGCCTCGTTGTGCGGGTACAGTCCGTGTGACGGAATGCGATGACCACGCCGCTTCCACCGGTCAACAGCGACCGGAACCATCACGGTTTCCACTCCCCCGCGTTCATCCCCCAGCGGTGTCGAGGCGGTCACCGCGGCCTTTTCCGCACACACTCCTGGGGGATGCATTTCCGTGTTGGAAGTCGACGAACGGCGCGCTCGGGTCACCAGCGACGCCCCACCCGTCACCGGTGTCGTCCACGCGACGACCGTCACCGACGTCCGCGACGCCGTCCAGGACCTCGGCCAGCTGCACCGCTCCGTCGAACTGGCCAAGGTCCGTCACGGTGCACGTCGGGGTCCGTTCCGGCGGGCCGACATCGTGGCGGTCACCCTCACCGTGTCCGACCTCGTCGTGCTGCTGGCGTTGTTGCCGCTCGTCGGTCGCACCCCGTGGATCCTGCCCACGGTCTTCGTCGCCTGCTTCTTCCTCGTGCGGCTCGGTTCCGGCAGCGCCCGGCCGAGGCTTCACCTCTCCGTCGTGGAGGACCTGCGCCGCGAGGCGGCGTCCACCGCCACCGCACTCGGCATCGGCGTGATCGTGCTGATGCTGCAGGGCTCCAGCGATCTCGTTGCCACCCTCGTGTGGCTCGGTGCGGTGTTCCTCGGGGTGGTGGTGGCGGTCCGCGCCGTCGTCTACGCCGTCCTGCGCCGCTACCGCCGGCGGGTCGCCCACCGTGGCCGCACGCTGGTCGTCGGCGCCGGCCCGGTCGGCCGCCACGTCGCCGAAGGCCTGCTGGCCGCGCCGGAGTTCGGCCTGGAACCCATCGGGTTCGTCGACTCCGCCGCGGGCATCGACGACGGCACCCTGCCGCTGCCGGTCCTCGGAACCCGCTCGGCCGACCTGGGCGACCTCATCGTCGAGCACGACGTGACGACGGTCGTGGCGGCGTTCGTCGCCGACGACGAGGACCTCGTCGACGTGCTGCTCACCTCGACCCGTCTCGACACCCGCATCCTCGTCGTGCCCCGACTGTTCGAACTGGCGTCGGACGACGACCGGACCGACTGGATCAACGGCGTCCCCCTGGTCCGCCACACCAGCGGGGTGACGCACCGCGCGTCGTGGCGGGTCAAACGCGTCGTCGACTGCGTGGTCGCGGCCGTGGCCATCGTGCTGCTGAGTCCGGTGCTGCTCGCCGCCGCGATCGGCGTCCTGGTCGAGGGCGGGCGTCCGATCCTGTTCCGGCAGCGGCGCATCGGCGTCGACGGGGTCCCGTTCGAGTTGCTGAAGTTCCGGTCGATGCGACCGGCCGACGAGTCCGAGTCGCAGTCGCGGTGGAACATCGCGGGTGACCCGCGGGTCGGTCCGGTCGGCGCGTGGCTGCGCCGCACGTCGGTCGACGAACTGCCGCAGTTGCTGAACATCCTGCGCGGCGAGATGAGCCTGGTCGGGCCGCGACCCGAGCGTCCGTCGTTCGTCGCGCAGTTCACCGCCGAGCACTCGCGCTACTGGGCGCGGCACCGGCTGCCCGTCGGCCTCACGGGCTGGGCGCAGGTCAACGGCCTGCGGGGTGACACGTCCATCGCGCAGCGCGCGCGGTTCGACAACTTCTACATCGCGAACTGGTCGCTGTGGCTCGACCTGCGCATCGTCCTGCTCACCGTGCGTGAGGTCCTGAAGGGATCGGGCCGATGAGGATCGTCCACGTCACCCAGCCGGTCGAGGCGGGGGTCGCCGTCGTGGTCGCGGGGCTCGCCGACCACCAGGCCCGCGCGGGTCACGACGTCACGGTCATCTGTCCGGGTGGCGCGTCCGTCGGTGGGCCTCTCGCGGAGCTGTCCGGCCGGGTGCGTCTCGTCGACTGGCAGGCGTCACGCTCGCCCGGTCCGTCGTCGTTCACCGAGGCGGTGGCCCTGCGGCGGCTGGTGCGCAGCACCGGGGCGGACGTCCTCGTGCTGCACTCGGCCAAGGCCGGCCTCGCCGGTCGACTCGCTGTGCGCGGTCGCATCGCCACCGTGTTCGTCCCGCACGCCTGGTCGTTCGAGGCCGTCACGGGTCCGGTCGCCACGCTGACGGTCGCGTGGGAACGCCTGGCCCAGCGCTGGACCCGGACCACCGTGTGCGTCAGCGCCGCCGAACAGCGGCGCGGCACCCGTCACGGCGTCGGGTCCGACGCCGTGGTGATCGCCAACGGCGTCGACACCGACCGGTTCACGCCGGGCTCGCGGCACGACGCCCGCGCCACCCTCGGCCTGCCCGAGGTCCCCACCGTCGTCTGCGTCGGACGGTTGACTCGGCAGAAGGGTCAGGACCGGCTGCTCGCCGCGTGGCCGGCCGTGCGCGAGCGGTGCCCCGACGCCCACCTCGTCCTCGTCGGCGACGGTCCCGACCGGGCATCGTTGCAGGCTGCACCGGTTCAGGGCGTGACCTTCGTCGGTGCCGCGGATCCCCGCCTGTACCTGCAGGCCGCGGACCTCGCGTGTCTGGTCTCGCGGTGGGAAGCCGGCGCCCTGGTGCCGTTGGAGGCCATGGCGAGCGGCCGGTCCGTGGTCGCGGTCGACGTCACCGGCGTGCGCGACGCCCTGGCCGGCTTCGGCACCGTGGTGGGCGCGGGTGACGACGACGCGTCGATCACCGCGCTCGCCCGCGCGCTGTCCGACCGGCTGCTGGACCCGGCCGGCACGTCCGAGCAGGGACGCCAGGCCAGGGAACACGCCGTCGCCGACCTCTCGCTGACCCACACCCTCGCCCGCTGGGACGACCTGCTGGCGGGTGCGGCGTGACCGCGACCCGCACGACGACCCCGACGCCCGTCGCCCCGCCGGTCGCCACGGCGTTGCGACTGCTCACCACCGAGGACGTCGCGGACCGGCTGCGTGCCGAACCCGTCGTCACCGCCCGGTCGGCGGTCGTGGTCTCGCGGCCGGACCGGATCGTGCGCGACGCGCTGCGCCTGCCGGCCGACGTGGTGGTGCTGCAGGCGGGCGGACGGCTCCACGCACGGCTGGCCGTGTCCCTGCGTGCCGCCGGTGTCACGGTGTGGTGGCTCGACGCCCTCGGATCCCGCCCTCCCGGTGTCGGCGCGCCGGCGCTCACGTCACGGTGGCCGGACGCCGCGGGTCTCGCCCGTGTGGCCGAGCTCGCCGGGCGGCCGGGCGTCGGCCTGGACGACGGTCCGCCGGTGTCGGTCGTGGTCACCGCCCTCGACGAGGGCCACGCCCTCGACCGGATCGTCACCGCGGTCGCGGCCCAGCTCCGCGTGGACGACGAACTGGTGCTGGTCGACGGCGGGAGCGGTGACGGCAGCGTCGAACGCGTCACCGCCGCGACCGGCGACGACCCCCGCATCCGGGTGGTGGTGCGCAACGGTGCCGGCATCTCCGTCGGCCGCAACCTCGGGGTGCGGGCGGCCCGTCACGACGTCATCGCCTGCACCGACGCCGGCTGCGAGCCCGCACCGGGCTGGCTGGACGCGCTGCGGCGGGCCTTCGCCGGACCGGACCGTCCGGGGCTGGTGTCGGGCACGTACACACCAGTCGCGAACTCGGCGATGACCTCCGCCCAGGCCGTGTCCTGCTACCCGGATCCGCACGAGGTCGCCCGGCCCGACCTGTTCGTCGCGCTGTACACCCGGGTCCTCGGCACCGCGTTCCGGCCGGCGTTCGCCGTCGGCCGGTGCGTGGCGTTCACGCGCGACGCGTGGACCGACGCCGGCGGCTTCCCGGAACACCTGCCGACCGGCGAGGACGTCTCGTTCGGACTCGCCGTCGCCCGCCACCACCGGTGCGTCGGGACCTCCGACGCCGACGTCAGCTGGGCGCAACGAGACGACCTGCGGGGCACCTGGCGGATGTACCAGTCCTACGGCCGCGCCAGCACCGACGGCGGTGACGCCCGGCTGCTGCTGCGTGACGGCGTCCGCGGCCTGGCGTACCTGGTCGGCGCGGTCGCGGCCCTCAGCGGCCACGGTCGGACCGGGGTCGCCGTCGGGGCGCTCGCCTACCTCAGCCTGCCGGTGCGACGGGCCCGCCGGGCCGGCGTCGCGGCACGGGTCTACCCGTTGCTCCCCCTGGCGCTCGCCACCAAGGACCTCGCCAAGCTCAGCGGCGCGCTGCAGGGCTTCGCCCGGTCCAGGCGGCGGCGGTGACTCCCCGGCCGGTGCTGCTGGTGACGCCCACCCTCCAGCGCGGCGGTGCCGAACGGCACGTGGTGACGATGGCGACCACCCTCGACCCCGAGCGCTGGACACCCCACGTCCTCGCCCTGGCCGACGGACCGTTGCACACCGAACTGGTGGCGGCGGGTGTCGACGTCACCGTCGCCGGCACCGGTCACGGGTTGGGTTCCCTCCCGGCGGCGACCGCGGCCGTCCGTGAGGCCGTCGGCCGCGTCTCACCCGCGGTCGTCAGCGTGCACGACGTCCTGGGTGAGCTCGCCTGCCGTGCGGTCGTCCGCACCGACCCGCGGTCGCTGCTGGTGTGGAAACACACCTACGGGCACGTGGGACACCGCGGGTTCCGCGATCGCCTGGTCGAGCGGACCACGGGGCGGCTCGTGACGCGGTACGCCGCCGTCTGCCACACCCAGGTGCGCTACCTCACCGACGAACTCGGGTTGGACCCGCGACGGATCACCGTCGTGGCCAACACGGTCGAACCGTTGCATCCCGCACCGATGCCCTCCGGGGCACCGGTCGCTGTCATGGTCGCCGCGATGCGGGCCGACAAGGGCCACGACACCGCACTGCACGCCTGGCGCACGGTGGTCGACGCCGCCCCGACCGCCCGCCTCCTGCTCGTCGGCGACGGCCCGTTGCGCGGCGAGATCGCCGAGACCGTCGGACGTCTCGGACTCGACCACCACGTGGAGTTCGTCGGCGAGGTGACCGGACCGGTCGAGATCCTGCAGCGGGCCCACGTCGGACTGCTCGCGTCGTCCAGCGTCGAGTGCTTCCCGTACGCCGTGCTCGAGGCGATGTCGATCGGTCGCGGTGTCGTGTCGACGAACGTCGGTGGCCTGCCCGAACTCGTCGACGACGGCGTCTCCGGCCTGCTGGTCCCTCCCCACGATCCGCAGGCGCTCGCGGGTGCACTGCTGCACGCGCTCACCACCCCCGGGGTGGCCGCCGACCTCGGTGCGGCGGCGCACGCCCGGCTGCAGCGGGTCTTCCCCTTCGACCGGTGGCGCGCGGCCACCTCCGCCCTGCTCGAACACTGCGCGGGTTCGTCCGAACCCACGCGTGACCACCTCGTGAGGACCACCGCCTGATGCCTGCCCGCCCGTCCGCTCCGCACCTCACCGCCGCCCGGGTCACGGCGCTGCTGCTCGTCCTCGCCGTCCTCGGAGGACTCGCAGGTTTCCTCGTCGATGCCACGCGCCCGACCAGGTGGCAGAGCGACCGGCAGGCCCTGATCCGCGTGTGGTCGATCGACTCCCTCGTGCTGTCGGGGCAGACCACCCCGGTCGGGTCGACCGACCTCGCTGGTGCGGTCGTGGTCGTGACGTCGAGCGACGTCCTCACGGCCGCCGCCGCCGCCCTCGGCGAGACAGGGGTGACGGCCCGCAGCCTGGCCGCGGACGTGACGGCGTCGGCCTCCGACACCTCCGACTTCGTGCAGATCACGGCCACCGGCCCCGACGCCGCCGAGGCCGACCGCCGGGCCCAGGCCGTCGCGGACGCGTTCGTGGCGGTGGTGCGGCAGAAGGTGCTCGCGAGTGCCTCCCAGATCGCGGCGCTGACCGCGGGCGGGACCACGCAGGGGCAGTCGGACATCCAGATCCGCGCCCAGGCCGTGGCCGCGCTCGACCCGGTGCAGGTGTACCGCAGCGACAACCCGGAACGGCAGGGCACGACACCGTCGACGGCCGCCGCCCTGGGTGCCATCGCCGGACTCACGCTCGGCGCGTTGCTGGTCGTGCTCGCGGCGTTCGGCGCACCCCGTCTGCGCCGCCCCGCCGACGTCGCAGCGTCGCTCGGTCTGCCGTCACTGGTGTGGAGCGAGCGCGACGACCCGGTCACCGAGGACGGCCTCGCGGCCGACCTGATCAGGGCCGCGGGCAGCGGATCGGTCGTCGTGGTGCCCGCGCGGCCCCAGGACAGCGTCGCCGCCGGCGAGTTCGCGGCGTGGCTGCAGGGTTCGCGGCCGGCGACGACGTCGGCCGGCGAGGGCGTACCCGGTCACGGCGTGGTGCGGATCGAGTCGCCGGTGGCGGGCCTGGCCGCGTCACGACCGGTGGCGGCGGGCGTGGGGACCGCCGTCCTGGTCACCACGGCCGGCGCGACCACCGAGACCATCACCCAGGCGGCGGCGCTGCTCGAGGGGTGGCGCCCGGTCGACGCCGTCGTCCTCGTCGGGTGACGCCCGTCCTGCCCACCTCCGCGTCGACGTACGTCCTCGCGGGCGTCGCAGCCGTCCTGGCGTGCTCGATCGTGCTGCTGCTGGTGCGGCGACCGTGGCTCGCGCCGTGGCTCGCGGTGCCGGTCTTCGCGACGTCGGCCGAGCTGCAGTTGCGGGTCGCGGCGGGCGCAGGAGTGGTCAAGGACGGCGTGGTCGCGGTCCTCGTCGTCGCGACGGCGGTGACGGTCCACCGGCACCGTGACCTGCTGCAACGGTTGCGCCGGTGGCGGGCCCCGTTGGCCGCGATGGGAGTCGTGGTCGCGCTGTACGCGGTCGACCCGTCGGGTCCCCACGACGCGGATTGGTTGTTCTCGACCCGCCTGGTGGTCGAGACGGTCGCCCTGCTGCTGGTCGCGCTGCTCACGCCGGTGCCCGCCCGCACGCTGCGCCACCTGGTCGGTGCGGTCGCGACGGTCACCGCCGGCGAGGCCGTGCTGGCCTGGGTGCAGCAGGCGGTCGGCGAGGACACCCTCGTCTACTCCTGGGGATACCAGTTCGGAGCGCAGGTCCGGCTCACGTCGTCGGGCGGCTTGCGGACCTCGGGCACCTTCGCCGACCCGTTCCAGCTGGCCGCCCTCGGGATCGTTGCACTGTGCCTCGGCCTGTTCGTGGCGCGGCGCTGGACCGCCGCGGTGCTGATCGTGGCGGCCGGCGCCACCGTGGCCGCGACCTCGGTGCGGACGGCGCTCGTCCAGGTCGCGGTCGTCGGTCTGATCTGGGCGCTGCACCGGGGCTGGCGCCGGGAGGCGGCGTCGGTGCTGGCCGCGGTCGCGGCCATCGGCCTGTTCGTGGGGCTGACGGTGACGACCTCGGCCCACCCCGGCGCGCCCGGAACCCCGCTGCTGTTCGGCCTGAACGGACGGTTCACGGCGTGGCGGCTCGCGGTCGACGGGCCGTTCTCCCTGCTCGCCGGCAACGGCGTGGCCACGATCGGTTCGGGCTCGGACCGCGCCGCGAGCGGCCTGGTCAGCAGTGCCGCGACGTTCGACCCGACCGGCAACCCGGTCGCGGTGTTCGCCGGCAACCGGGCCTTCCTGGATTCCGCGTACGCCCAGGTGCAGTCGGACCTCGGGCTGTTCGGATCGCTCGCTCTCGCGCTCTGGCTGGTCGGGAGCTTCGTGGTGCTGCTGCGCCGGCGCGGACCGCTCCGCGTCCCCCACCCCGCCGCGCGCCTCGGTGCGGCCGCGGTGCTGGCCGCGGGGGTGGTCGACTGGATCGGCCGGACGACGCTGTTCGCGTTCCCGGGCGGATTCCTACTGCTGTTCGTGTTCGGGGTGCTCGCCGCGGCGGACGAGGCTCCGGCCGCGCGCTTCGGACGTCCGGTCGCGGACTGGGGCCGTTTCCCCCGCCGTGGCGCGGCACCGTCGACCGGCGCCGTTCCACCGGCCACCCCGACACCGGCCACCACGACACCAGCCAGCGCAACGCCGGCCACCCCGACACCGGCCGACGCGGGCGCGGTGGGCGAACGGCTCGCCCGGCTCGGGGTGGTCGCGGCCGTCGCGTCACGCACCTTCGGCCGGTTGGTCGGGGTCGGGTTCGTCGTGGTGCTCGCCCGCACGTCCGGTGACGACACCGTCGCCGTGTACGGGTACCTGTTGGGCACGGCGACCCTTGTGGTCACGCTCACCGACCTCGGTGTGGCCGCGGTGGCCGGCCGCGACGTCGCCGCGGGTCGGTTCCCCGCCGCGGTCGCCCTGGCCGCCGCGTTGCCGGCCCAGGTGGTGTCGGTCGCGCTCGCGTGCCTGGTGACGCTCGGTCTGGTCGCGGTGTCCGGTCCGTCGGCCCTGACGCCCGCACCGGTGCTGCTCACGCTCGCGTTCCTCGCGGCCAACGGCATGGTCAACCTCTGGGCCGAACTGCTGCGCGGCACCGGCCGGGTGGTGTTCGAGGGCGGCCTGCAGATGCTGTCGGCGGTGTTGATGGTCGGCGGTGGACTGGCCGTCGTCGCAGGGGGCGGCGGCGCGACCCCGCTGCTGGCGGTCGTCGCGGGCAAGGAGCTGGTCGTGCTCGCGGTGGGCGCCGCCGTCCTGCGGCCGCGGCGACGGCCCGAGGTGCTGCGCACACGGGCCCTGATCCGGCACAGCCTCCACGTGGCGGTGGCCGGCACGGCGCTCATCGTGCTGTGGCGGCAGGGCACGATCCTCGTGGGAGCCACGGGGACCGTCGCCACCCTGGCCGTGTACGTGGTGGCCTCCCGCTTCCTCGACGCCGGCGTCACCGTGGCCAACACCGTCGGGTTCGGACTGTTGCCGGGTGCATCGTCGGTCACGGCCGACCACGACCGGTTCGCCGCTCTCGCCCGCCGCTACCTGCGCTTCACAGCGGGCCTGGGCGCGCTGGTGGGGGCGGCGGGCGTCGTGGTCGCAGGTCCACTCACGACGGGGTTGTTCGGCTCCCGGTGGGAACCCGCCGTGCCCGTGGTCCGGGTGGTCGCGCTGACCGCGTTGCCACTGTTCGTGGGTTACGTCGCCTGGTTCCTGCTGCTCGCCGCGCGCCAACAGCGGTGGCTCGCGGGAGCGTCGAGCAGCGGCGCGGTGGTCGCGATCCTGGTCTCGCTGCTCTGGTCCCGCTTCGGCCCGCCGCCGATCGCCGCCGCAGGTGGCACCGCGGTGGGTGCCGCGGTGCTCGCCGTGCTCCTGCTCGGTCGCCTGGTCCTCGTGCTGCGACGCGCGGCCCCGACGCCGACACCGCCCGGACCGGAGCCGCTCCGCGCCGACGCCCTCCTGGTCCGGTGACGACCGGTCAGCGGGCCCGCAGTTCGGCGTTCGCCTGGCGCAACGCGCCGTACGCGGGCTTCGGCCGGCCGCTCAGGTCCAGCACGCCGAACCCGTTCTCGTAGACGCTGCTGTCGTCGCGGTCGCGGGTGGTGAACCAGAACGCGTGCGTCACCTGCGGGTAGCGCCGCGCGATCATCCGCACCGACTGCAACAGGTACTGCGCCTGGACGGCCGGGGTCACGCCGTCGTAGGGCGTCCCCGGCGTCCGACCGGTCGTCCACCCGAACTCGGTGAACCAGATCGGGGTCCCGCCGTGCCCGCGCTCCGCGAGGAACGCGACGAGGGCCGGCACGTTCGTGATCCGGTAGGGGTTCGTCCACCCGGGCGTCGCGGGCGTGGACGGTGCCGCGGCCGCCGGGGTCAGGTAGGGGTGCACGGCCAGGGCGTCCACCCACCGCGCCGCGCCGCGGTCGTACAACGCGCGGATCCACGTGAGGTCGATGCCCGACAACCCGCCGTTGAGGACCTTCGCTGCCGGGTCGCCGGCCCGCACGCCGAGGGAACCCGCGCGGAGGACCGGCAGGTAGGCGTCCGGGTCCCCGTGCGGGCAACCCCCGATGCAGTCGGGCTCGTTCCAGATCTCCCACGCCTGCACCGCCCCGCGGTACCGGGTCGCGAGCGTGCGGGCGATCCGTCGGAACTGGGCCGGATCGGTCGGGTAGCCGCCCGCGGTGTGGTCGCGCGTCGCCCAGGCCGGGCCGCACGTCAGGGTGAGCAGCAGCCGTAGGCCGCGCGCGCGGGCGTCACGCACCGTGGTGTCGAGCCGGTCGAGGTACCAGGCCGAGGTCACACCCGGCCCCTGCTCCTCGAGCGAGCACCACCCGACGTCGACCCGCAGCCAGGTCGTCCCCGAGGCCACGACGGCGTCCATGAGCGCGGTGTGGGTGTCCCAGTCCCGCCACATCGAGAACAGCTGCAACCCGAGCTTCAGCGATGAACCGTTGCGCTGTGCAGCACTGCTCCCGGTGTCGGCCGCGGGCCACGCCGCGGCCGACCTGGAACCCGGACCGGCGACCAGGCCGGCCGCTAGCAGCACCATGAGCGCCAGGAGGCGGGTGGCCCGCAGGGCACGTCCGACGGGAACGGGGGGTGGTCGCACGGCTCCGCCATCTGAGGTCGTCCACGTGGTCTGCCCCCGCACGGCCACGAACCGGACCAGTACGTCACGCCGGACCGAACGTGTCAAATCAACGTGAGGCGCGACCGGTTCCCTCGACGACGGGTGACCCTCCCGACGGTGTCAGGGCGCTCCGGCGCGGGGTACCTCCTCGGTATGCCAATCATCGACAGCACGGGCTACGCCCACGTCCGCATCACCGTCACCGACATCGGCAGGAGCAAGGCCTTCTACGACGACGTGTTCGGGTGGCCGACAGCGGTCGACAACTCCGCGAACGTCGACCAGCCCGGCGTGAAGGAGTCGCCGAGCGAGTTCTTCGGTGGCTGCGTCTACCAGACGCCGACGGGGACGTTGTTCGGGTTGCGACCCGTCGCACCGAGCGGCCAGCGTTTCGACTCCGAGCACACGGGGCTGGACCACGTCAGCTTCTCGGTCGCGTCCCGGGACGACCTCGCCGCCGCGCGCGACGCGTTCGAGGCCAAGGGGATCCCCCACGGCGAGATCATCGATCTCACCGACTCGGGGCTCGCCATCCTCTCGTTCAGCGACCCCGACGGCGTGCACCTGGAGCTCACCGCCCAGCTCTGACGAGCTACCGCTGCCGGGGTGGTTCCTGGGCCTCGGCTCGCTCCCGCTCCTTCTCACCGTCGGTGCGCTCGGTCTTCTCGGCCTCGCGGTCGGCCTCGACCGCGTCGTCGCCGAACGCCTCGCGGACCAGTTCCTCGTCGTGGGCGTCGGAACGGTCGACGATGTCGAGGTCGAGCGCCTTGGCGACCAGGTCCTCCACGGCCTCGGCCTCGGCGCGGGTGAGGTCGTGGGTCATGACCTGGATCCGCACCCGCTTGTACTTCTTGTAGACCGTCACCGACACGGCGATCGGTCGGCCGGGCTGCCCGCCCCCGGCGACCGGCGGGCACGCCACCTGCGCGTCGAACCGGGCGACCGACGCGGAGTCGACGACCCGTTCCGGCGGTCCGACGGTGACGCGCGAGAGCCGCTCCTCCATCTGGTCCAGCACGAGGGTGGTGACGGCGCCCGCGAGCATCGCGAACACCGCCAGGCAGAAGATGCACGGCACGGGGCGACTCCGTCTGCTAGAGGTACTGGCCGGTCTGGGCGGGCGGGAGGTCACGCTCGTCGGGCGCCCGCTCGTCGTCCGCCGCGGTGACGGGCCGGTCGGCGAACGCGGCCGCGAAGTCGGCCGGGCGCACGGCCGGGGCGCCGGGCGTTCCCTCCTGGGCTCCGAGCATGGCGTGCACGGCGGCCTGCTGACACAACGCCTCGAGGTCGGCACCGGCGAGGCCGTCGGCGGTGTCGGCCACGGCCGCGAGATCGACGTCCTGCAACGGCATCCGCGCGCAGAACAGCTCCAGCATCGCCAGACGCTGTTCGACGTCCGGCAGCGGGATCTCGATGGTGCGTGACAGCCGACCACCGCGTCGCAACGCCGGGTCGATGATGTCCGGTCGGTTCGTCGCGGCGAGCACGAACACGCCCCGGGCCTCGCTCACGCCGTCGATCTCGGTGAGCAACTGGTTGAGCAGTCGGTCGCTGAAGGTCCCCCCGGCGTCGCCGCGGACGGCGGCGATGGCGTCGACCTCGTCGAGGAACACGATGGACGGAGCGTTGTCGCGCGCCCGCGCGAACAACCGTTGCACGTTGCCCTCGGACTCCCCCACCCACTTGCTGACCAGGTCCGCTGCCGACATCGGGTAGAAGGAACACCCGGCCTGAGCGGCGAAGACCCGCGCGATGGTGGTCTTGCCGGTGCCGGGCGGCCCGGTGAGCAGCAGCCCGCTCGGCGCCGAGATGCCGTAGGCGCGCGGCAGATCCGGGTCGGCGACCAGCGCCTGCACCTGCCGCAGTTCGGCCTTGGTCCTGTCGGCCAGGACGAGCCGGTCCCAGGTCCAGTCCTCGACCGTCGGGCGGTCGCGGCCACCGAGACCGTCGAGTGCGGCCCGCAGGTCGGTCTGCTCGATCGGCACGGTCCGGCCGGTGTCGGTGGCGCGACGGAACGCCATGAGCGAGGCGGATTCCACGATCCGACCGATGGTCGCGGGCGTGCGACCCTCGGTGCGGTCGGCGAGGGCGTCGAGGTCGACGTCGGGGGCGACGGGACGTCCGTCCAACTGCGCCGCGAGGATGGCCCGCCGCGCGGGGCGGTCGGGCAGGTCGACACGGATGTGCCGGTCGAAGCGGCCGGGCCGGACCACGGCGGGGTCGAGCCGGTCGAGCAGGTTGGTCGCCGCGACGATCACCAGCTCGCGCACGCCGCGCCACTTCTCCAGCGACTGCAGCAGTTGGTTGACGACCCGCTTGCTCTCCTCGCTGATGCCTTCGTCGCGGCGTTCGGCGACGGCGTCGAACTCGTCGAAGAACACCAGGCACGGGACGTTGCGCGCGGCCGCGGCGAAGACCGCTTCGATGTTCGCCGCCGACTCCCCGACGTACTTGCTGACCAGGTCCGAGGTGGAGACCTGCAGGAAGTTCAGGCCGAACTCGCCCGCCGTCGCCTTGGCGACGAACGTCTTTCCGACGCCCGCCGGCCCGTGCAGCAGCATGCCGTTGAACCGGATCCGGTAGGCGTCGGCCTCGTCGGTGAACGCCAGGAGGCGGCCGAAGGTGTCGCCCAGTTCCTCCTTCAGCGCGTCCATGCCGCCGACGGCCGTGAAGTCGGGCAGGCGCCCGGCGGGCGTCACCCGGAACCGCTCGGGCGCACGCTTCGCGCCACCTGCGGGTGCCTGGGTGACCGCGGGCGTCGGTCCGGCCCCGGTCGCGGGGGCGGTGGGGTACGGCGTCGCGGGTCCGGCGGGATACGGCGTCGCGGGGCCGGCGGGATACGGCGTCGCGGGGCCGGCCGCGTACGGCGTCGGGTAACCGGGCGGAGCCGCGGGGTAGCCCGCGTACGCCCCGGCCGCGACGGGGTACCCGGGTGCGGCGGGAACCGGACCGCGACGGTCGGGCGTGCCGAAGCCCGGCGGCCTGAGCAGGATCAGCCCGCCGAGGAAGCCGAACAGCACCGCAGCCGCGTAGTACCAGCCGACCACGGCGCTCAGCCGGTCACCGGTGCCCCGGATGGCGAAGTACGACGCCCAGAAGGCGAACCACCCGAAGCCGAACTCGAACAGCAGCCGCAGTCGCCGGGCGCCACTCTCACCCCGCCGGAACGGCAGCGTGAACGGCAGGACCTGCAGGACACCGAGCACGCCGTTCACCGCCGGTGTCTGCCACCAGCGCGCCGGCTGCGGCGCTCCGGGCCGGGGGCGGCGGTAGTAGAGGAAGTACAGGACCAGCACGACCACCACGGCCGCGCCGCCGAGGCCCAGCTCGAGCGGCGTCTTCACCAGCCCGATCCACCGCCAGGCGCCGCCCGCCTTGGCCACCGCGTCGGACGCCACCCGGCCCCGCGCGTCGACCACCGCGGCGTGCCAGACCGCGCCGTCGCGCGCCTTGACCTGGTAGCAGCCGTAGTAGCCACGGCCGTCGACCGTTCCCGCGACCAGCTGCGAGCGGTACTGCGAGCCCTCGCTGTACCCGCCCACCTCGCGGCAGTCCTGCTCGACCTCGCTGAGCGGGTAGGTCGGGTCGAGCGGTTGCGTGGCCTGCGGTTGCCCGTAGGCGAGTGGCCCGCCCTCGCTCCACCCCTTGTTGGCGTAGACCAGCGGGCCGAACACCGCGTAGCTCACGACGATCAGCCCGGCCACGAGCAGGAACACGGCCTGCTTGCGGGCCGGTCGCATCCGTGGTCGCGCGGCGGACGGAGCGGGCGCGGTCACGCGAGGAGGTTATCGGCGCGCACCCGGGTGCGCCGTGTGGACGATCAGGCGTACCGCACGACCAGGGCGCGGGTCGCGCCCGACCCGGTGACGGCCACCCGCACCTCGACGCCACGCGCGGTGCGCACGGTGGTCGTGGCCACGGACCGACCGTCGAGCGTCGCGCCCGTGGCCTTCGCGCCGGTGGGCAGCACCACCCCGAGGGTGAGGGCACCGGTGGTGCCGTGCCGGGTGACGGTCGTGCTCAGGGCGCCACCCCCGCGCCGCGCGGTCACGTCGAGCGACCCCGAGCCCACGACGACGTTCGAGCCCGACACCACGTTCTGGCCGTCCGGCACCTGCGGGACGACGGTCACCGTGCGGCGGCCCAGGTCCGGCGCGACCCCGAGCTCGAAGTGCACGACCGGCCACAGGATGCCGTACGTACCCCACGCCTGCAGGCCCATCGAGCGCGAGTAGTACGGCTGGTCGATGTTGGCGGTGAAGTCCGGCGACGGCGCGATCTCCGGCATCAGGCCGGGCGCCTCCCACACCGACGGGTCGAGCTGCACCCGCGCGATGTCGTCGGTGTAGCGCTGCATCTGGTCCTCACCCATCCGGCCGAACGCCCCCTCGGCCACCGCGGCGATCGAGGTGGTCAGGGTGAAGACCTGCCGGATGCTGCCGAGGGTGGAGGTCACGCCGTCACAGGTCGGGCCCGGGTTGCCGGCCGCGACCGTGGTGGCCCCGGTTCCGGTGTGGAACAGGCCGTTGCGGCCGGTGTAGCAGGGACCTTCGTGCTGGGTCGCCGTGGTGGCGGCGTGCGACGGGTCCGCGACCGGGCGGGCGGGCTGAGTCGCCGTGGCGGGCAGTTCCGCCTCCAGCGGCACGAGCCCGATCCAGTGCCGCTGGAACACCTGGGTGTTGTCCGGGTTCTCCAACGAGTCGGCGTAGCTGCGGGCGGAACCGCCCACCCACCACGTCTTCTCGAAGCGGCGCTGCAGGTCGTCGGCATTCGAGGTCGCCCAGGTGACGGTCGCGACGTCGTTCTTGCTCGCCGCCATGTCGGCGAGGTCGCGCAGACCGCGGATCGTGTACGCGGCGACGTCGAGCTTCTCCTCGCCCATGCCCTGCAACTCGACGTTGCCGGCGCCCTCGGGCCAGCCGTCACCGTCGGCGTCGAGCGTGGTGAGCGCGTACCGCAGGTTGCGCCTGGTGAAGTCGTACATCTCGTCGCGGAAGGCGTTGTCGCCGGTCCAGCGCCAGACCAGGGCCACCGTGCTCGGGAACTTCACCGTCTCGTCGGTGTTGCCCGGATCGGAGTTCGCGCCGTAGTAGACGCTGCCGTCGGGGACGACCTCGTGCACGACCTTGCCGCTGCCGCGGTTCACGACCTCGCTGACGTCACGCAGGGTCCGCAGGTGCGCCTCGATGGCGTCGAACTGCCCGGACGCCACCAACGCATAGGCCGTGTACTCGCCGTCGGTCCCGAAGATCCACGGGTAGTCCGGCCAGCCGGCGCCCGTCCAGTCGGCGCTCGCGAGCGTGCCGACCGGAGCGGGGTAGCGGGTGCCGGCGTTGGTGACGCGCAGCTGGAGGTCCTTCGCCACCTGGCGCGAGTCGAGCAGGTTCTGCTTGCTCCAGGCGACCGAGTCCTGCAGCTGCCGGTCGCCCGGGAGGTCCACGACCGTTTGCTTTCCCATGGCCCGCCGCTCGGCGACCTTCGCGTTCAGCAGCCGCGCCGGGGTCGCCAGCGCGAGACGCTGCTGGGCGAGGGCTTCGTCGAGGGACTTGTCCGACCCCGCGACGCTGAACCACACGGTCCTGGTGCCCGCCGGCACCGCCACGCGGTACCGCAGCTGCCCGCCGGTGCCCTTGCCGTAGGCGGTGTCGTCGCACGTCGTGGGCGGGGTCGGGGTGTCGGGCCCGGACGCCGGGCAGATGACGGCCGGGTCCTGCGGGCCGCGGTGGTCCGGACCGAGGGACGACCCGGTGGGCGTCAACGTCGAACCGACGACGGCGGACCACGTGTGCCGGGTCGAGTTCGGCACCGGCGGCGTGCCGCGGTCGGTGAAGACCAGGTTGTCGCCGCTGACCCGACCGGTGTCCTGCAGGTTGGCCGCCACCTGGTTCGGCGAGGTCTCGCCCCACGGGTAGGCGCTCATGAGCTCGGAGTGGGCGTCGACGGCGAGGTCGACCGTGCGGGCCGTCGTCGAGGTCAGGGTGAGGCCGACGAGCCCCGCCCGCAGACCGTCGGGCGCGACGTCGGTGCGGCTGATCCGCACACCGGCCGTCGTCCCCAGGTCCGTGCGGGTGTAGCCCCAGCCCTGCGTGAACCTCGTGCCCTTCAGCCACGTGCCGTTGACGCTGAACCACATGCCGTCGAGCAACTTGATCGGCATCGACCAGAAGCCGCCCATCTCGCCGCGGGTGTGGAACCCGGTGGCGGGGTAGGTGCCGTCCTCGGCGCCGACGGCCCAGAACCGGGTGCCGATGGTGAACGAGCGGCGGTCGGCGAGGCGAGTGCTGGTGCTGAGTTCGGGGCTGCGCGCGAGCGCGGCGTCGATCGCGGCGGCGGGCGCGGCCGTGGCGGGCACGACGGCGGCCAGCACCGGCACCCCCAGCGCCGCCGCGAGGAACAGGGGGAGAACGTGACGACGGCGCACGGGACGGCCTCTCGACGGTGAGGGCAGGAGAACGACTCTTTACCCGCTTCGCGGCCCTGATCAACACCACTCGTACCGTGGTCCGCCGTGCGGTGTCCCTGCGGTCTCGACGCTCCCCTCGAGCAGTGCTGCGGCCGCTACCTCGGCCGCGAGGGCGTCGCCGCGCCCACCGCCGAACGGTTGATGCGGTCGCGCTACTCCGCGTTCGCGCTCGGCGACCTCGACCACGTGCAGCGCACCTGGCACCGCTCGACGCGCCCGATCGCCCTCAAGGACGACCCCACCACGCTCTGGACCGGGCTGGAGGTCCTCGACAGCACCGCGGGCGGCATGTTCGACCCCGAGGGCACGGTCACCTTCCGCGCCCACTTCCGCCGCGTCGGCGCGAAGGGTCGCACCGGGCCCGCGGACTCCCTCCACGAGCGCAGCCGGTTCGTCCGGGAGGACGGCCGGTGGTGGTACGTCGCGCCGCTCTGAGTGCGTGCGGGAGTGCCTTCGCGAGCGCCGTGGCGAGTGCCGCCGCGAGCGCCCGGCACACTGGCCGGGTGGTGACGGTGAGGCGGGCGACGGCGGACGACGTCGACGCCGTGCGCGCGGTGGGGCACGCGACCTGGCCCTCGACGTACGGGCCGATCCGCGGTGAGCAGTACGTGCGCGACGGACTGGAGCGGTGGTGGTCGGCCGAGGCCGTCCGTCGGGGCATCGAGGGCGGGGCGACCACCACCTACGTCGCCGAGGACGCGACGGGCACGGTGGTCGCGTGCGCCGTGGTGGGTGAGCGCGACGGCAACCCGTTCGTCTGGAAGCTCTACGTCGTGCCGACCGCGCAGCGCACGGGTGCCGGGCGGGCGCTCCTGGACGCGGTGATCGCCGACCTCCCGGACGACGCCGCGGCCGTGCAACTCGACCACGCGGAGGGCAACGACCGGGCCCACGCGTTCTACACGGCGAGGGGTTTCGTCGAGACCCACCGCCACGGCCCCGAGGGTGACCGCGAGGTCCGGATGGCCCGGTTGCTGCGATGACCACGACCGCCACGCTCGCCCCGATCCCCGGAGCCGACGCCGACGCCGTCTACGACGCGTTCGCCGCCTGGGCCGACGGCCGTGGACTGACGCTCTACCCGGCGCAGGAGGAAGCGGTCCTCGAGTGGGTCTCCGGGAACAACGTCATCCTGGCGACGCCCACCGGATCGGGGAAGTCGCTCGTGGCCACCGCCGCGCACTTCGCTGCACTGAGCAACGGTCTGCGCAGCTTCTACACCGCACCGATCAAGGCGCTGGTGAGCGAGAAGTTCTTCGCGCTGATCGAGGTCTTCGGCGCCGAGAACGTCGGGATGATGACCGGCGACGCCACGGTCAACGGCAGCGCGCCGATCATCTGCTGCACCGCGGAGATCCTCGCCAACCTCGCGCTGCGACAGGGCGCGGACAGCGACGCCCGCGTGGTGGTCATGGACGAGTTCCACTTCTACGCCGACCCCGACCGCGGCTGGGCCTGGCAGGTGCCGCTGCTGCAGCTGCCGAAGGCCCAGTTCCTACTGATGTCCGCGACGCTCGGCGACGTCGACTTCTTCGCCGACGACCTCACCCGCCGCACCGGCCGCGAGACCGCGGTGGTGACGAGCGTGGAACGCCCGGTGCCCCTGCACTTCCGGTACGCCACCACCCCGTTGCACGAGACCGTCTCCGAGCTGTTGGAGACCCGCGAGGCGCCGATCTACATCGTGCACTTCACGCAGGCCGCGGCGCTCGAACAGGCGCAGGCCCTCACCAGCCTGAAGGTCGCCACCCGCGAGGAACGCGACCGGATCGCCGACGCCATCGGCGGATTCCGGTTCAACAGCGGGTTCGGGAAGGTGCTCTCGCGGGTGGTCCGGCACGGCATCGGCATCCACCACGCCGGGATGCTCCCCCGCTACCGACGCCTGGTCGAGCAGCTGGCGCAGCAGGGGCTGCTGAAGGTCATCTGCGGCACCGACACCCTCGGCGTCGGCATCAACGTCCCCATCCGCACGGTGGTCTTCGCGGCGCTGTCGAAGTACGACGGCACCCGTCAGCGCCAGCTGCAGGTCCGCGAGTTCCACCAGATCGCGGGCCGCGCCGGCCGGGCCGGGTTCGACACCGCCGGCACGGTCGTGGTGCAGGCGCCGGAGCACGAGGTGGAGAACGAACGCCTGTTGAAGCGAGCCGGGGACGACGAGAAGAAGAAGAAACGCATCGTCCGCAAGAAGGCACCGGAGGGTTTCGTCAACTGGGGCAAGGCTTCCGCTGAGCGGCTCGAACGCAGCGCTCCCGAGGCGCTGACCTCGCGGTTCGCCGTGACGCACGGGATGGTGCTCAACGTCGTCGCCCGCCCCGGCGACCCGTGCGCGGCCATGCGCGACCTGCTCACCGACAACCACGAACCGCCGGCGGCCCGCCGCCGCCACGTCCACGAGGCCATCCAGATCTACCGCTCGCTGCTCGCGGCCGACGTCCTGGAACGGCTGGAGACCCCCGACGAGCGAGGGCGCACGGTCCGCCTGACCGTCGACCTGCCGTTGCACTTCGCGCTGAACCGGCCCCTGTCGACGTTCGCCTTGGCCGCCGTGGAGATCCTCGACCCGGAGTCCGAGACGTTCGCCCTCGACGTCGTGAGTGTCGTCGAGGCCACCCTCGACGATCCCCGCCAGGTCCTGCAGGCGCAGCTCAAGATGGCGCGCGGCGAGGCGGTCGCCGCGATGAAGGCCGACGGCATCGAGTACGAGGAACGGATGGAGCTGCTGACCGACGTCACCTACCCGCAGCCGCTCGCCGAACTGCTCGAGGGCGCGTACTCCGCCTACGCCAAGGGACATCCGTGGCTGCTCGACCACCCGCTCGCCCCGAAGTCGGTGGTGCGGGACATGTGGGAACGCGCCATGTCGTTCGGCGAGTACGTGAGTTTCTACGGTCTGGTCCGTTCCGAGGGCGCCGTGCTGCGCTACCTGTCCGACGCCTACCGGGCGCTGCGCGGCGGCATCCCCGCCTCGGCCCGCACCGAGGCGGTCGAGGAGATCGTCGACTGGCTCGGTGAACTGGTCCACCAGGTCGACTCCAGCCTGCTCGAGGAGTGGGAGGCGCTGACCGATCCCGACGACGACGCCCCGGTGTCGGCGCGCCCGGCCGTCACCCCCACGCGGGCGTTGTCGGCCAACCCGCGGGTGTTGCGCACGATGGTCCGCAACGCGCTGTTCCGCCGGGTGGAGTTCGCCGCGCTGCGCCGCGTCGTCGACCTGGAGTTGCTCGACCCGGGCATCGACTGGCAGCACGCGCTCGACGACTACTACGACGAGTACGACGTCATCGGCACCGGCCCCGACGCCCGCGGCCCGGCGCTGCTCCACATCGCCGTCGAGCCCGACCGGTGGCTGGTCCGGCAGGTGTTCGACGACCCCGAGGGCGACCACGACTGGGGGATCGCCGCCGAGGTGGACATCGCGGCGACCGACGAGGAGGGCGGGCTGGTGCTGCGCGTGACGGAGGTCGGCCCGCTCACGGGCCGGTGAGGATCAGCGGATCTGGAACAGGTCGACGAGCGACGTGATCTCCATGAGCTTGCGCACCTGCCGGCTCACGCCCGTCAGCGCCAACTCCACGCCGGCCTCGGTGGCCTGCTCGCTCGCCTCGACCAGGATGGTGAGGCCCGCCGAGTCGGTGAAGGTGAGCCCGCCGAGGTCGATCACGACCGTGCTGAACTCGCCTGAGGCGAAACGCGACGAGAGGATGTCGCGGAAGGGAGGGACCGTGGCCATGTCGAGCTCGCCGCGCAGGCGCAGGACCAACGTCGCGCCGTCGACCTCCTCGACCACCTCCACGGGCACAGCGTCTCACACGGAGCGGGTCCGGCGCCGGTCTGCGTGGGAACCGCCGCTCATCCGGGTACGGATACGCTGCCCCCCGCCCGTTCCCACCCCCGAGAGGCCACTCATGACCACTGCCGGTGACATGGTGAGCGAGGGTGATCGCGCCCGTTGGTTCGTCGGTCTCCTGGACCGCCGCGGTGACGAGGTCCTCGCCGCGTGGAACCGGCTGCAGGTGGAAGGGTCGGCCACCCGCGGCTCCGTCGGCGACACCCGGGAGCTCGGGTCGCGCAGCGAGGCCGTCCTGAGCGCACTGCGCTCGGCGGTCCAGACGTCCGGCCGGATCGACGAACCCAGCGGGCCGGAGTTCGAGACGCTGCGCCGCATCGTCGAGCAACGGGCGGTCCAAGGCGCTCGTGACGGGCTGTCCCCCACCGAGGTGGCCCACGGCGTGCTCGCCCTCCGCGAGGCCCTGTTCTCGGTGCTGCAGACCGAGCACGAGGACGAGTCGGTCACCCTCACGGTCGCCGCGACCATCTCCGGACGCGTCGTCGACTCCCTCGCGCTGCTGACGTTCGAGTTCTACGTGCGGGCCCGCGAGGAGGTCATCGCCCGGCAGAGTCACGAGTTGCTCGACCTGTCCACGCCGGTCGTCCAGCTCTGGGACGGCGTGCTCGCCGTCCCGCTGGTCGGCACCCTCGACTCGGCCCGCGCCCAGGTCGTCATGGAGACGCTCTTGGAGGCGATCGTCCGGGAGCGGGCGGAGGTCGCCATCCTCGACATCACCGGTGTGCCGACCGTCGACACCCAGGTCGCCCAGCACCTGCTCAAGACCGTCACCGCAACCCGGCTCATGGGCGCCGACTGCATCATCAGCGGCATCGGCCCGCAGACCGCCCAGACCATCGTCCAGCTGGGCATCCAGCTCCAGGACATCACCACCCGTGCGACCCTCGCCGACGCCCTCGCCACCGCGATCTCGCGACTGAGCCCGGCGCACGAGACCGTGACGCTCCCGGGAGCCTGACGTGTCCGGTGTGCCGATGGTCCAGATCGGCCGGGTGCTCGTCGCGACCCTCGGCGACGAGCTCGACGACTCCGCCGCCCTGGCCTTCCAGGACGACATCGGACACCGGGTGGTCGCCGACCGGGCGACGGGCGTGCTCCTCGACATCTCCTCCCTCGAGGTCGTCGACTCGTTCATCTGCCGCGTACTCGGTGACACCGCCACGATCGTGTCGATCCTCGGCGCCCGCGTGGCCCTGGTCGGCATGCGACCGGCGGTCGCCATCACCCTCGTCGAACTCGGCCTGCCCCTGGCGGGTGTCACGACCGCGCGCGACCTCGAGCACGGTCTGCGGGCCGTGACGGCGCCACCGACACACCGCGCGCGATGACCCCGGACGCGCCGGCACGCGTCGACGCCGGCGGGACGCGAGTCGAGGTCCACCGCGCCGATGACGTCGTGCGGGCCCGCCACCTCGTGCGGGAACTCGCGACCGGGACCGGGTTCGACCTGGTCACCCAGACCAAGCTGGTCACCGCGGTCAGCGAACTGGCGCGGAACGCCGTCATCCACGGCGGTGGCGGAACGGTGTCGGTCGAGGTCGTGAACACGGACGCGGTACCGCGGCGCACCGGGATCGTGGTCGTCGTCGCCGACGACGGCCCCGGCATCACCGACCTGGACCAGGCGATGACCGGCGGGTGGAGCAGCGGCACGGGGTTGGGGCTGGGTCTGCCCGGGTCGCAGCGGCTGGTGCACGACTTCACGATCGAGTCCACCCCGGGACGCGGCACGCGGGTCCGGATCGCGGTCTGGCGGCGGTCGCGGTGAACCCGTCCGTGCGCGCTCCGAGCCGTCACCCCGTCGAGGACGCGTCGCAGGTCCGCGCGGCCGTCGACGACGCCACCGCGGCCGCCCGCGACGCCGGGTTCGGACCCGCGGCCGTCGACCGCATCACGTTGGTCGTGAAGGAACTGGCCGAGAACCTGCACCGCCACGCGGTCGGCGGCGAACTGCTCGTGCTGCCGCCGGTGGCTGCCGACAACGCACTGGTCGTGGTCGCGGTCGACCGGGGCCCGGGCGTCGACGGCTTCGAGCGGTGCTTCACCGACGGCTACTCGACCGTCGGCACGATGGGCGTCGGGCTCGGCACCGTCCGACGCCTCGCCGACCGCGTCGACGCCGTCAGCGAACCCGGCCGGGGCACGGTGGTGGCGGCGAGCTTCCGCACCGGCGCCGGCGGGCGGTCCGCTTCGTCGGGAGATGTGGGCGAGGGGCCGTCCCGGGTGTTCGACGTCGCCGGGGTGGGCTTCGCCCTCGACGACGGACTGCCGAACGGCGACCAGTGGTCGGCCCTGCACCGCGGCGCACGGCTCATCGTCGTGGTGGCGGACGGGCTGGGTCACGGACCGGACGCCGCGGCAGCGGGCGCGGCCGTGGTCGACGCCGTGCCGAGCGTCGCCGACCGGCCGCCCGCGGAGATGTTCGCGGGACTGGCGGAGGCCGCCGCCCACACCCGGGGCGCGGCCGCGACGGTCGCGACCCTGACGACGGTCGACGTCCTCGAGGGAGGCGCGGTGGAGAGCGCGGGACTGGGCAACGTGGCGCTGGTGGTCGTGGCACCGGACGGCAGCACGCACCGGGGCATCTCCGTCCCCGGGACGGTCGGACGCTCGGCACCCGCGGCCCGGTCAGGGGCGACCGCGTTCCCACCCGGCGGCACCCTGGTCCTGCACACCGACGGGCTCACCACCCGGTGGGACCTCCTCGGCCGCGCGCCCGTGCTGCGGCACGACGCGGCGGTGGTGGCGGCCGTGCTGTGGCGGGACTTCGGGCGCGGGACGGACGACAGCTGCGTGGTCGTCGTCCGCGCCGGAGCGGGCGCGTGACGGCGCCCGAGCCGTTCGTGCTCCTCCAGCTCACCCTGGCGCAGACCGACGACGCCACGGTGCTGCGGCACCACGCCCGCGACGCCGCGCTGGGCCTCGAACTCGGTGACGCCGACGCGACCCGGGTCGCCACGGCCGTCTCGGAGATCGGGCGGTTCGGTGACCACGCCGTCACCACCGTCACCGTCGCGACCCTCGACGCGGACGGCACGACCGTCCTGCAGATCACCGTCGGCTTCGACGACCCCGGGTGGCGGGAGCGGCCGGGGGTCGAGCGGACGTTGTCGGCCGTCACCCGGCTGCTCGACACCTTGCACGCCGACGACGACGGCGTGGTGGTGACCAAGCGGGCCGCGCGCCGGTTCGACACCCTCGAGCTGACCGCGTTGCGTCACCGGCTGCTGCGCCACCGCCCGGGCGATCTCGGGGCGGTGCTGCAGAGCCAGAACGCGGAACTGCTGCAGGTGCTGGCTCGACTGCGCGACCGCGAGGCCGAACTCGTGCGGGTCAACGGCGAGCTGGAGCAGACCAACCGTGGGGTGGTCGCGCTGTACGCCGAGTTGGAGCAGCGGGCGGCGGAGATCCGGACCGCGCAGCGCGGGGTGTTCGTCGAGTTGGAACGGGCGTTGCGGCCGCTGCCGTTGCTGGTGCCGGGCATCGCGCTCGACGTGCGCTACCTGCCGGCGCAGGTCAACTCCCCCACCGGCGGCGACCTCTACGACTGGTACGTGCTGCCCGACGGTTCGGTGCACGTCGCGGTCGTGGACGTCATGGGGCACGGGGTCGAGAGCACCCGCGACGCCCTGCGGGTGACCCACACGCTGCGCACGTTGGTGCAGGAGGGGTACGCGCTCGACACGCTGCTGCACCGTGCCGACGAACTCCTGCAGCTGCCCGGGCATCCGTTGCACGCGACATCGGTCGTGGTCCGGCTCGATCCGGGCGGGCGGCTCGAGGTGGCCGGGGCGGGCCACCCGCCGGTGCTGCTGCTGACCGCCGACGGCTCGGTGCGCTACCTGGAGGCCCGTGGACGACCGTTGGGCTACCCGGAGGCCGGCAGCGTCGAGACCACGGTGGTCCAGCTCGCCGCCGGCGACGGCGTGCTGCTCTACACCGACGGCCTGGTCGAGGCCCGGCACGACATCGTCGAGGGGATGTCGACGCTCGAGACGGCCGCGGTCAAGGCCGGGGCGATGGCGTTGCCGCAGCTGCTCGACACCGTGGTGGCGGCATGCCTGCAGGGCGCGACCATGCGTGACGACACCCTGCTGCTCGGGGTGCGGTGGCACCGGGCGGACTCACGCAGCCGCGAGGCGACCGGGGTGAGCCTGCCGATGACCCCCGAGGCGGCGTCGCTCGCCCGGCAGTACCTGCTCGAGCAGGCGGCCGACCTGTCGACCGAGACCCTCGACGACGCCCTCGTGATGATGTCCGAGGTCGTCGGGAACGCCGTGCGTCACGGGGCCGCGCCGGTCACGCTCACGCTGAGCCGGCTCGAGGGGGGACTGCGCGTCGAGGTCTACGACGCCGGGGCGCCGTTCCGCCACGACACGACCGTGGTGCCCAGCGTCGTCCCGACGTCGGGGCGTGGGCTGTTCCTCGTCGCGGCGTTGTCGACCGACTGGGGCGTGGACCCCGCGGACGACGGCGGCCCCGGCAAGACGGTGTGGTTCCAGATCTGATCCACACCGTCCGGCCGGGGCCGTGACGTCACCCGGTCAGAGGCCGGCGGACTCCAGTTCCTGGACCGCCTCGGCGGGGGTCTGCGGGTCCTTGGTCACCGGCGCCGGAGCGGGCGCCTGCTTCGGGGTCCGCATGGTGACGGCGATGAGCACGCAGAGCGCGAGCAGACCGGCCGCCACCCAGAACGCGGTGTCGGCGCCGGAGGCGAACGCCTGGCTCGGGCTGCCGCCGTTGGCCGCCGCACCGAAGACCGTGACGAGCACGGCGAGACCGAGCGCGCCTCCGACCTGCTGGGTGACGTTGACCAGCCCGGACGCCGCACCGGCGTCCTCCGGCTTGACGCCGGCGAGGGCCGCGCCGGTCAGCGGCACGAACGCGGTGCCGTTGCCGAAGCCGAACAGGATCAACGGGACCAGCAGCGAGATGTAGCCGCTGTCGGGGTGCAACTGGGTCAGGCCCAGCACGCCGAGCGTGGAGAACGAGACCCCGATGACCATCGGCCACCGCGTGCCGAACCGCGGGGTCCAGACCCGGGCCGACAACTGCGAGGCGATGAAGACCATCGCGGTCAGCGGCAGGAAGGCGAGCCCCGCCATGAGCGGGCTGTAACCCAGCACGTCCTGCAGGAACTGCGTGAGGAAGAAGAAGATCCCCATCATCGCGGCGACCAGCAGCATGCGGGCGACGTAGGCGCTGACCCGCGTGCGGTCGGCGAACAGCCGCAGCGGCGTGATCGGAACGGCGACCCGGCGCTCCTGGGCGACGAACGCCCCGATCATCACGACTCCGACGACGAACGAGACGATCGTCAGCGGGTCGCTCCAGCCGTCCGAGGCGGCGTGGACGAATCCGTAGACCACGGCGGACATGCCGAGCGTCGAGGTGATCGCCCCGGGGATGTCGACGTGGCCGCGGGCGCGAACGGTCTCGGGCAGCGCCGAGGTGGCGAGCACCAGCAGGACCAGGCCGATCGGCACGTTGACGAAGAAGACCCAGCGCCAGGACAGCCACTCGACGAGCACGCCGCCCGCGATGAGGCCGAGGCCCGCACCGCCGATGGAGGCCGCGGTGTAGAGCCCGAGGGCGCGGGTGCGCTCGGCCGGGCCGGGGAAGGTCACGGTGAGCAGCGCCAGGGCCGACGGGGCGGCGAACGCGGCGCCGATGCCCTGGATGGCGCGGGCGGCGAGCAGCAGAGCGCCGTCCTGGGCGAGGCCACCGGCGGCCGAGGCGACCGTGAACAGCGCCAGGCCCGCGAGGAAGACGCGGCGGCGGCCGAACAGGTCACCGGCGCGGGCGCCGAGCAGCAGCAGGCCGCCGAAGGTCAGGCCGTAGGCGTTGACGACCCAGGACAACGAGGTCGAGGTGAAGTCCAGCTCGCGCTGCATGTCGGGCAGCGCGATGTTCACGATGCTGACGTCGAGCACGACCATGAGCTGGGCGATGAGGATGGTCCAGAGCGCGGCGGTGGGGCCGGTGGGACGGAGGCGCGCGAGCCGCGAGCCGGCGGGCCCGGCGGCTGTGACGGAGGCGTGTGGCACTGGTGCTCTCCAAGGTGGATAGTGGTGGAACCGGAGCTTGCCTCCGGAACAATACGGAGGCAGCCTCCGGTTGCGCAACCGAGTTCCTCGACCTGGGAGTGGGATGTGAGCGGGCAGACACTGCAGTCACCGCCGTCGGCCCGTCCGATGCGCGCCGACGCCCGGCGCAACTACGACGCCCTGCTCGAGGCCGCGACCGCCACGTTCGCCGAGGCCGGTGTCGAGTCGGCCGCCCTGGAGCAGATCGCCAAGCGCGCCGGCGTGGGCATCGGCACGCTGTACCGCCACTTCCCCACCCGCGACGACCTGGTGCTCGCCGTCTACGAGCGCGAGGTCTCGGACCTCTGTGACGCCGCCCCCCAGCTGATCGCCGCCCACCCGGCCGATCCGGACGTCGCGCTCGAGCAGTGGATGCAGCGCTTCGTCGCCTACGTCGCCACCAAGCGTGGGCTCGCGAGCACGCTGCACGCCCTGCGCGCGCGGGCCGACGCCGCCGACGACCACGTCTTCGCCGACCTGCAGGCCCGCATCCGGGCCTCGCTCGGCACGCTCGTCGACGCCGCCTCCGCCAGCGGCCGCATCCGGCCGGGGGTCGACCACATCGACCTCATGCGCGCCGTCGGCGGGGTCTGCATGGCCACCGACGACGACGGCTGGCAGGACCGCACCCAGCGCATCATCGGCCTGCTGCTCGACGGCCTGAAGTACGGCGCCCCGAACCCCCGTCCCTGACCCCCTCTCATGGAGCCGGCTGCAGCTGGAGCTGCAACCTTCGACCACTCCGTGCGGGATCAGCAGTCGCAGGACGCATCCCGCGGAAATGCCTGAACCACGTTCACGTGAACGCGGCAGAGGGCGTCCTCTCGCACGCGGGCCGACCGTGGGGGGTCGTGGCCGGCGCGTACACCTCGGCCGTGGGCCGTCGTCATGGTCGGACGAAGCGCCGCTGCTCCTGTGGGAGTCGTTCGTCAGCGGTCCGCACAGCCCACCCCGTCGACGGAGGTGTCGGCACACATCAAGGACGCCGGCGCGCGCCGGTTCTCGTCCTCAGCGGCAGGGGCGAGATCGCAGCCCGGTGATGCCCGTCAGTTGAGGCCGGCGTAGCTGTGCAGCCCGGCGATCACGATGTTCACGACGAAGAAGTTGAACGTCATGGCGCCGAAGCCGAGCAGGTTGATCCAGGCGGCGGTGCGGCCACGCCAGCCAGCGGTGGCGCGGGCGTGCAGGTAGGCGGCGTAGACGACCCACGCGATGAACGCCCAGGTCTCCTTCGGGTCCCAGCCCCAGTACCGGCCCCACGCGGCCTCGGCCCAGATCGCGCCGGCGATGACGCCGAACGTGTAGAGCGGGAAGGCGAACGCGACGATCCGGTAGGCGACCTTGTCCAGCGTGGCCGCCGGGGGCAGCTTCGCGCCGAACCGGGACACGGCACCGAACTTCACCGGGCCGTCCGTCTGCTCGGTGGCGGCGACCTTGCGGTCCGAGCGCTGCCGCAGCAGGTAGAGGACCGTGACGACGGCCGAGGTCATCAGCAGACCCTCGGCGCAGGCCACGGACGACACGTGGATGGCCAGCCAGTACGACTGCAGCGCCGGCACGAGCGTCTGGGCGCGGGCGTAGAGGACGGTGCCCGCCAGGAACATGACGATCAGCACCGGGAACATGACGAACGCGCCCAGGTAACGGATCTGCGGCGCCTTGATCAGCGTCCCGAGGAACGCCGCCACCGCGAGCAGCGCGACCACCGACGAGAACTCGTACATGTTGCCCCACGGCACCCGGTCGACCGACCAGCCGCGGGTGACGACCGACGCGAGGTGGATCAGCGCGCCGACCGTCAGCAGGATGACGCCGATGCGTCCGATCCGGTCGCCGTTCGCGCGCCGTTCGGACGACGTGTCGACGACCCGGGCCGCGGGGACCGACGGGGTGGACCCACCGGTCGTGCCGCCCGCTCCGACCGCCACCGGCACCTTGGCCACGGCGGGCGCGGTGACGGCCGTCCGGGCGACCCGACCGCGACGCCCGAAGGCGTACTCGGCCGTGAAGGCCACCATCGTCAGTGCGTAGGTCGCCGTCGTCGCCTTGAACAGGTCGTCGGAGACGTGCGCGAGGGTCTCGCTCACCGCCATCGGGTGCTCAACTCCTACCGCTCGTGGCGTCGACGAGATCGTCGTCGCGTTCGGGGCCAGCGTCGTCTCCGGGGGGACCGAGGTCGGTCCGGAGCGTCTCGACGAGGTGCTGGAACTCCTCGCCGAAGTTGCCCGAGTCGCTGCGGGCGAGACCGCCCACGGTCACCAGGGTAGGTCCGTCCGCGCTCGGCGCCACACGCACCCAGACCCGGCGTCGCCGCACCGCGAGCGACCCGATGAGCCCGACGACCATGGCGACGGCCGCGACCAGCAGCCAGCCCTGGGTCGGGTCGTGGGAGACCTGCAGGGCGACCCACTGCTTGTAGCCGTCGAAGCGCACGGTCACGCCGTTCGGCAACGACGACGTCTGCCCGACGCGCAGGTTGGCCGCGCCGATCTTCTTCATGTCCGTCGTGTCGATCGAGTACACCGACCGGGCCTGACCGTCGCGGCCGCCGAGGTCGCCCTGGAACACGAAGATGCCGAGTACCGGGTCCTGCGCCTGCGGCGCCACCGAGGTGTAGACGCCGGGCGAGCTCTCCACCGGCGTCGGTGCGAACAGCCCCTGGATGCCGATGTCCGTGCGCGGGGCGCTGCTGCCGATGTCGTGCTTGTCGGCGAGCGCGAACACCCCCTCGGACAGGTAGGTCGCGTTGTCCTGCGGGATGAACGGCGACGGCTGGTCCTGGTACGTGCGCCCGCTCGGCAGGGTCACGGTGACCACCGGGGTGTAGCCGTGCGAGATCAGGTAGAGCCGGTCACCGCCGAGCCGCAACGGGTGGTTGACCCGCAGGGTGTCCTGGCGCGACGGCCCGTCGGAGCCGTCGGCCTCGACCGAGTTGTAGGTGATCCTCGAGGCGAAGTCGGTGGGCTCGCCGGTGTCGAGGTACTTGGCCGTGAAGTCGTCGACCTGCACGCAGAACGGCGCCGGCGCGATCCCGCCGTCCGCGGCGATCCGACCGGGGCGCCAGTTGTCGAACACGGTGGCGCTGTTGCAGAAGGAGTCGCCCTCGGTGACCAGGATCGACCCCTCGTAGTGGAACAGCCGACCGACCGCGATGAGCACCAACGCCACGAGCAACGCGACGTGGAAGACGATGTTGCCCGACTCGCGGCTGTAGCCCTTCTCCGCACTGACCGCGACGACGCCGCCCTTCTCCTCGCGTACGACCGCGCGCCACCGGCGGCCGAGCGACTTGCGGGCCAGCGCGGCGACCGCGGTGGTGTCGGTGCCCGCGGCGGGGAACGACGCGTGCTCCGGCAGCCGGCCGAGGTGCTTGGGCGCGGGCAAGGGCTTGGTGCGCAGGGCCTTGACGTGCACCCGGATGCGCGGGACGAGGCAGCCGATGAGCGAGACGAACAGCAGCAGGTAGATCGCGGCGAACCAGACCGACCCGAAGACGTCGAAGAAACCGAGGGTGTCGAGGAACCGGCCCCAACCACCGTGGCTGGCGAGGTAGCTGTCGACGTTGCCCGGGTTCAGCGGGCGCTGCGGCAGCAGCGAGCCCGGGACCGAGGCGATGGCGAGCAGGAACAGCAGCACCAGGGCGGTGCGCATGCTGATCAGCTTGCGCCAGCCCTTGCGGGTCCAGAAGGTGAGCCGCCGGACCGGGTACGGGATGTTCACAGGGCGATCCCGTCGGTACCGAACTCGCCCTGCAGCCAGCGCACCATCGAGTCCCACGCGCCGGTGACGAGCAGGACGCCGATCACCACGAGCAGCCCACCGCCGATCCGCGACACGACCCCGACGTGGCGGCGCAGGAACGCGACGGCGCCGGCCGCCCACCCGACGCCGAGGGCGATGAGCAGGAACGGCACGCCGAGACCGATGCAGTACGCCGCGGCGAGGATCGCCCCACGACCGGCGCTCGACTCACTGACCGACAGGCTGACGACGACGGTGAGGGTCGGGGTCAGGCACGGCGTCCACCCCAACCCGAACGTTGCACCCAGCAACGGTGCGCCGAGCAGTCCCGCCCGCGGAAGGCGGTGGATCTTCAGTTCACGCTGCAACGGTCGGAACGCACCGAGGAAGACCAGGCCCAGCACGATCGTGATGACGCCCGCGATGCGCTGCAGCATCAGCTGGTGCTCGAGGATCAGGCTGCCGAGCTGACCGAACAACGCCCCCAGGGCGACGAAGACGACCGTGAACCCCAGCACGAACAGCCCGGCCCCGGCGGCCATCCGCCGCAGCGGCACCCGCGTCTCGGTGAGCACGGCCGTGCCACCCGAGGTCGTCGTGGTCTGCGGGCGGTTCTCCCCGGACAACGACGTGACGTAGGACAGGTAGCCCGGGACGAGCGGCAGCACACACGGCGACAGGAACCCGACGATCCCCACGAGGACGCTGACCCCGACGGCCAGCAGCAGGGGGCCGTCCTGGACGACACCACCGAAGTCAGCGGCCGCGGAGGTCACGATCAGCTCTCGGCGACCAGGGTGGCGATCGCGGGCTTGAGCTGCGAGGGCTGGACGATGCCGACGTAGGCCGCCGCGACCCGGCCCTGCTTGTCGATGAGGACGGTGTTGGGCAGGCCCGCCACCCGTAGTCCGCCCAGCTGCAGCGCGACCTTGGCCGCCTGGTCGTACACGTTCGGGTAGGTGATCTGGTTGTCCTCGACGAACGCCTGGGCGTCCGAGCGGTTGTCCTTCACGTCGAACCCGACGAACTGCACGCCCTGCGCCTTGGAGTCGAGGTAGACCTGCTGGTACTGGGGCGTCTCGACCTTGCACGGCCCGCACCACGAACCCCAGAGGTTCACGACCACGACCTTGCCGGCGTCGTTCGCGAGCGAGTAGGTGCCCTTCCCGTCGAGCAGTTCGCCGGTGACCGCACCGGGCTTCTTGCGGTCCGACTCCGGGATCACCTCACCCTTGGAGGTGGCGTTGTTGAAGCGGTACTCGGTGTTCGGGATCGGGTCGACCGCGTCCTTGCTCGCGGAGCAGCCGGTGCCCACGAGCAGCACCGCGCCCAGCGCCGCGGCGAGACCGGCGCGCGCCCGGGTTCCGAACGTGTTCATCCCGTCCAGTGTGCACCGTGGCGTGGGCCACGCACCCCCCGCCCGTGCTGCTGTGCGGGCGCTGGGCAGCGGCCCGGCGCGACGTGATGCGCGGGGTGTCAGGGCAGGCTCGGCACCGCCGCGCAGTTCGACGTGATGGGCCGGCCGAGCAGGCGGTCCACCACCCACTGCTGCGCGGCCGGCGCGTCGCTCAGCGCCGGCGCGAGGTGGTTCACGCCGGTACCGAACGTCGGGACGTACTGCCGGATCGGCGCGTACGTGACGTCGGCGCCGCGCGAGCACCAGTCGGCGGCCAACTGCTTGCCCTGCGCGTGCGACACGAAGTCGTCGAGCGTCCCGGTCGACACCCGGACCGGGACGGCCGGGGCGATGCGTCCGATGCGCTGGGCGTCGACCACGGCCTTCGCCACCGGGTTGGCCGCGATGACCTGGGAGAGCGACTGCCCCGAGGTCGTCCACTCCGAGGTCGAGTGGAAGGCGTACCGCAGGATCGCGTCGGGCGTGCACGCCTGCTGCAGGTCGGTGAGCACGGCTCGGCCGGCGGCCGACACGTTGGCGGCGAGGACCGGGCGCAGCCGCGGGTACGCCTGGGCGAACCCGTTGACGGCCCAGCCGATGGCGCCGACCAGCGCCGTCCCGTCGATGCCCTTCAGCACGACGGACAAGTCCGCGGGCGGGGCGCCGGCGTAGCTGCCGACCAGCGGGAGTTCGGGCGCGTACGAGCGCTGCAGTTCGGCGGCCGCGGCCGACGCACCGCCGCCCTGGGAGTAGCCGTACGTGGCGACCTTGCTCGCCGCGGTGAGCGACGTCCCGGGGAGGTTCCGTGCGGCCCGGGCGGCGTCGAGGACCGCGCGACCCTCGTCGACCCGGTTGACGTAGGTGTGGAGCCGGTCGGTGGTGCCGAGGCCCACGTAGTCGGTGACGACGACGGCCACCCCGCGGCTGAGCAGCGCGTAGATCGAGGGGATCTCGTAGCTGACCTGCACGGTGCTCGGCGTGATCGTGACCGGGTGGGTGAGGCCGTACGAGGGCGAGCACTGGTCCCCCTGGCCCTGCGTGCCCTCGGCGACGCTGACCAGCGGCCGGGCGCCGCCCGCGGCCCACGGCACGGTCGGCTCGAGGTACGTGCCCGTGACGGCCACCGCGTGGCCCGTCGAGTCGGTCGACTTGTACATCAGCAGCGTGGCCCGGGCCGGCAGCGGACCGGACATGCCCGGCAGTTGCAGCGACACCGCGAGGGTGGTCGGTCGGCTGCGGATGATCGCGCCGTCGGCGCTCGGCAGCCGGGTGGGCGGGTCGTAGAACGCGGGGATGGTCACCCCGCCGGAGACCTCGGCGGACGCGGCGGGCGCGAGGGCCACCGCCGTCACGGACGCGAGCGCGGCCGCGGCGAGCGCGGCGGTGATCGTGCGGAACCGGGTCATCGTCGACCTCCGTCGGGAACCGGAGGCGGGCCAGGAACTTGTGCGTTACCCCCGGTACCAGTGACCCTGGCACCGGGGGTCTCGACGCGCAACCCCTGATGGGACGGCGCAGGTCAGCTCGCGGTCGGCACGGACTCGATCGTGCGCGGGCCCTCGGTGGAGGTCTGCACCGCGATGCGGCGGGGCTTGGCCCGCTCGGCAACCGGGATGGTCAGCGTGAGCACGCCGTTGTCGTAGGTCGCGGTGATCGCGGCGGTGTCGACGCCGTCGCCCAGGGAGATGCGGCGCTGGTAGGTGCCGGCGAACCGCTCGTTCGCCAGCCACTGCACCGCGTCGTCGCCACCGCTGGCGCTGCGCTGGGCGGTCACGGTGAGGACGTCGTTCTCCACGTCGACGCTGATCGACCCCGGGTCGACACCCGGCAGGTCCGCGTGCAGGACGTGGTGGCCGTCGGCCTTGAACAGGTCCATCGGCATGAACCGCGGGACACGGTTCTGGCCGGGCTGGGCGACCAGCTGCTCGGCCAGGCGGTCGATGTCACGGAACGGGTCGAAACGCAGCATGGCAACCACCTCTCGGTTCGAGGTGCCCGGCACCCTGACGGGCACCGACGCACACGGTTCTACCCCGCCGAACTGGCACTCTCAACCATCGAGTGCCAGGTTCCTGAGACATCTCTCAGGCGCGCCAGCTCAAGCGCCGGGGACCTCACCCGGGGCGTCGGCGCCGACCGGTTCGGCGTAGCTCACGGCGGTCACGACCGGGCTCGCGGCCGGCCCGGTGACGGTGAACGAGGTGACGCTCGCGAGGGCGCACTCGCGGCTGCGCGGGCTGTGCGGCAACGGCCGACCCGAGAGGAACAGCCGGGTCACGTAGATGGGCAACTGGTGCGAGACGCAGACGGCGTCACCGCCGTGCTCGGCCGCCACGGCGCGGGCCGAGAGCAGCGCCGCGTACACGCGTTCAGCGATCTGCCGGTACGGCTCGCCCCACGAGGGCCGGGCCGGGTTGAGGAACAACGGCAGGTTGCGCGGCCGGATCGCCACCTTGGCCAGGTCGCGCGGGCCGAGGACCTGCTGACCCTCCAGCTTGTTGCCCGCCTCGATGAGGCGGTCGTCGACCACGACGTCGACACCGGTGCGCTCGGCGAGCGGTGCGATGGTCTCGCGGGCGCGCTCCAACGGTGAGCAGCGCAGGTGCACGATCCGTTCGCCGACGTGCTCGGTCAACGAGTCGGCGGCGACGACGGCCTGGCCGCGACCGCGTTCGGACAGGTGGAAGTCGGGCAGGCGTCCGTAGAGGATCTTGTCCGGGTTGAAGACCTCACCGTGCCGCAGCAGGTGGACGGTGGTCACGCGACCGCCTCGGCCGCGGCCTTCGCCGCGAGCGGCAACGCGGCCGCGATGCGGTCGATCGCGGCGTCGTCGTGGGCGGCGGTGAGGAACCAGGACTCGTACGCGCTCGGTGGCAGGTACACGCCCTGGTCGAGCATGGCGTGGAAGAAACCCTTGTAACGATCGAGGTTCGGACCCTGGGCCGCCTGCGCACCGGCGAAGTCGTGCACCGGGTCCGGGCCGAAGAAGACCGAGAACATGTTCCCGGCGAACTGCACGACGTGCTCGACCCCGGCAGCGGTCAACGCCTCCCCGGTGAGGCGCCCCACGACCTCGGCCGCGGCCCCGAGCTTCGCGTACACCTCGTCGGTGCAGTGGCGCAGGGTCGTGAGGCCCGCAGCCACCGCGACCGGGTTCCCCGAGAGCGTCCCGGCCTGGTAGACCGGCCCGCTCGGCGCCAGCCGGCTCATGATCTCCCGCGGACCGCCGAACGCGGCGGCCGGCAGGCCGCCGCCCATGACCTTGCCGAACGTGGTGATGTCGGCGGGGACGGGATCGAGGCCGTACCAGCCGGCGGGCGAGACCCGGAAGCCCGTCATGACCTCGTCGCTGATGAGCAACGCGCCGTACCGGGTGGCGATCTCGCGGAGGCCGGCGTTGAAGCCCGGCTGGGGCGGTACCGCGCCCATGTTGCCCGCCGCCGCCTCGGTGATGATGCAGGCGATGTCGTCGCCGTACTCGTCGAACGCCTGCTCGACCGCAACGAGATCGTTGTACGGAGCAACGATGGTCTCGGCGACCTCGGCGCCGGTGACACCGGGGGTGTCCGGCAGCGCGAGCGTGACCAGGCCCGATCCGCCCGCGGCCAGGAGAGCGTCGACGTGACCGTGGTAGCAGCCGGCGAACTTCACGACCTTGCGTCGGCCGGTGACCCCCCGCGCGAGCCGGATCGCCGACATGGTGGCCTCGGTGCCGGAGTTGACCAGCCGCACCTGCTCGACCGGGGAGGTGACGCCGTGGAGGTCGGCCGCGGCGTCGAGCTTGCCGGTGATGGCCTCGGCGAGCGCGACCTCACCCTCGGTGGGCGTGCCGAACGACGTCCCGCGCGCGACCGCGGCGGTGACGGCCTCGACGACGGCCGGGTGGGCGTGGCCCAGGATCATCGGCCCCCACGAGGCGACGCAGTCGACGTACTCGTTGCCGTCGACGTCGGTGAGGTACGCGCCGCGCCCGGACGCCATGAACCGCGGGGTGCCACCCACGGCCCGGAACGCCCGGACCGGCGAGTTGACGCCGCCGGGGACCAGTTCCTGCGCGCGGGCGAACAGGGCGGCCGAGCGGGCGTCAGACGTCACGCCTCCAGTGTCCCAGCGCCTCCCGGGCGGGGAGGCGTCAGGTCGACGCCGGTCGAGCCGGCTGCCCGCGACCCCGTCAGGTCCGGGATCGTCGAGGGTGATCGGGCAGCCGGTTCGCGGCGAGCGCGACGCGCGTGAACGCCCCGAGAGGGTGTCGATGCACCTCCTGGACGGCCGTGGCGGGCGGTACGGATGTCTGATCAACGACCGCGGACGCCAGGGGTTACTCGCGGGTAACGTCTGGTCGTGGACCCGCTCGTCGTGACCCTCGTGCTCGACCCCGACGCGACCGCGCGGTTCGACGAGCTTCGCTCGGAGCTGTTCCCGGCCGGACGGACGGCAGTCGGCGCCCACCTCACCCTCTTCCACGCGGTACCGGGCGAGCAGTGGCCGACCGTCGAGGCGGATCTCGAGCGGTGCGCCCGCCGCGGGCCCTTCCCACTGCGCGTCTCCGAGGTGGTCCCGCTCGGGCGGGGCGCGGCGTTCTGCCTCGAGTCGTCCGAACTGGAGGCGGTGCACCGCACCCTGCAACGGTCGTGGCGGGACACGCTCACCAAGCAGGACCAGCAGGGCCTCCGGGCGCACGTGACCGTCCAGAACAAGGTGACGCCCGAACAGGCACGGAGCACGGTGCAACGGTTGCGGGCCGGTTTCGCGCCGTACGAGGTGACGGCGCTCGGCCTCGCCGCCTGGCGCTACGTCGGCGGCCCGTGGGAGCCGCTGCGGGAGTTCCACTTCGCCGGGGGTCACGGCTGAGCGGGCGATTCGTGCATTAACGTCCGGTGGGTGCCCAGGGGAGCAGAGCGGCACGGTGAGCCGTCGCCGGTCCGCCGTCGGGTCCCCCGGCTGGTGCGGGCCCGCCTCGCCCACCGCCGCGGCGAGGCCGCGCTGCTGCTGGTGCTCGCGGCCCTGCTCGTGGCCGCCGCGGCCACGGGCCCCCTCTACGAACGGGCGGTCGAGCAGGCCGCGGTGCGCGCCGTGCTCGACGGGCAGGGGGTCGTCAGCCGGGGTCTCGAGGTCAGCGTCGACGCCGCGGGCGATGCGGCGAGCGTCCAGCCGACCGGGCGGGCCCGTGAGCTGTTCGACCCGCCGGTGGTGGGCACCGACGTCCCCGCGCAGTTCCGCACGGGCAGGTACCCGCGCCTGCAGACGACCCTCACGCACCGCGACCGACAGTGCGAGGAGCTGACGTTCACCACCGGGCGGTGCCCGACCGCCGAGGGTGAGGTCGTCACCAGCACGTCGACCGCGACCGCGCTGGGGCTGCAGGTCGGTTCGACCCTGGCGGTGCGGGTCCCGACCCTGACCGGTGACACCTCGACCGAGGTCCGGATCCGGGTGGTCGGGCTGTACCAGCCGTTCTCCTCCGACGACGCCTACTGGTTCGGTCATCCCTACAGCTCGTCGACCGGGTTGACCGAGTCCGACGACGGCCTGCACGCCGACGCCTTCTTCGGCACCGAGGGCCAGGTGACGGCACTCGCGGACCAACTGCAGACCGACCTGCCCGGCACCCTCCCGCGCCGGACCGTCGACCTCGCGCTGCGGGCGGATGACGTCAGCGTGGACGACGTCGGGGTCCTGCGGGGCGTCATCGCCGGGCTGGTGTCGAGCACCAGGACGCCGCGGGTGTCGGTCGTGACCGGACTGTCCGACGACCTCGACGCCATCGATGCACAGCGCAACGATGCTCGCACCGTCGTCCTCGTGCTCGCGGTGCAGCTCGCCGCCCTGGCGGCGATCGCCCTCGGGGTCGTCGTCGCGGCCGCCGCCGACCAGCGCCGCCCCGAACTCGCGCTGCTCCGGCTCCGCGGGCTCGGACGTTCCCGGACCGCGCTCGCCCTCACCCGCGAACTCGGTCTGCTGGTCGCGCTCGCCGTGGTCCCCGGCGTCGCGGTCGCCTGGCTGGTCACGTTCGCCGCGGCCGCGACCTGGCTCGGCCACGGGGTCCACCCCGAAGCTCGGCTGCCGGTCGTGCTCGCCGCGGTGGTCGCCGCCGTCGCGGGCCTGGTCATCGTGTTCGCCACCGCCTGGCGGACCGTGCGCGCCCCGATCTCCGCGCTGCTGCGCCAGGTCGGCGACACCGGTCGGCGGGGGATCGGGCTCGGCGAGGTGGCGGTCGCGGTCGTGGCCGTCGCGGGTCTGGTCACCGCGTCGGTGGGAGTCGGTGGCACCGGCGACGGCACGGGCTCGCCGTTGGCGCTGCTCACCCCGACGTGCGTGGCCGTCCTGGTCGGGATCGTCCTCAGCCGGCTCGTGGAGTTCGTCGCCCGGCGGTCCGGCGGCCGCCAGTTGGCCCGGGCCGCCCTGGCCCGGGGGCTCGGGCTGCTGGCCATCGCGCGGCGCACCGGGGCCCGGCTCACCGTCGTGATCCTCACCGTCGCGACCGCCCTGGTGGTGTTCGCCGCCCAGCAGGACGGTGTCGCGTCCGCCGCGAGGGCCGAGCGGGCGGCGGCGGTCGTCGGTGCGCCGGTCGTGCTGCAGGTGAGCGCCGCGAACGCCCCGGCCCTCCGGCAGGCGGTGCGGGCCGCCGATCCGGACGGGCGCTTCGCCACCCCGGTCGTCGTGGTCCGGCCGCCGGGGGTCGGCAGCGAACCGGTGGTCGCGGTCGACCCGTCGGGGTTCGGGACGGTCGCGACCTGGGGCCGCCCGGAGCTGGAACCCTCGGCGCGGACGCTGGTGTCGCTCACACCGACGACGACGGTCCGGCCGGTCACGGTGACCACCTCCGCGCTCACCCTGCGCGTGTCGTCCACGTGGTCGCGCCTGGCCGGGGCGATCGAGGACCCGGGTCCGGTCGTCGCCCCCAGCCCGTCGTTGACCCTGACGTTCCAGCACGGCGACGGGCGGTCCACGACCGCGTCGTTCGGACCGTTGCCGGCCCGGACGTCCTCGTCCGGGGTGGAGCTGCGGGCCGCGGTGTCGTGCACCGACGGCTGCCGTCTGGCGTCGATGGGCATCACCCGCCCGGTCCTCGACGACACCCCGCTCACCCTCGACCTCGGCCTCGCGTCGCTGACCACGGGCGACGGTGCGGCCGTCGACATCGGTCCGGGATCGGCCTGGGCGTCGCTCACGCCCGACACCCCCGTCCCGGGTACGACCACCGCGGCGTCGATCGAGGTCACCGACCTGCCCGTCCCGTCGCCGGGGATCCGGGTCCAGGCGGTCGACGTGGGCGGCAACGCGATCGCCCAGCACCTCGACGTGCCGCTGGCGCTGCCGGTCCTCGCGGCCGGCCCGCCCCCCACCGCCACGGACGACACCGGAGCAGTCACGGCCGCGACGTTCGCCGGAGGGACCGGACGCGTGCGGATCGTGGGGTCGCTGCCGTTCATCCCGCAGATCGGGAGCCCCGCCCTGCTCGAGGACATCGATCTCGCGAGCGCGACCGCACCGGAGTTCGACGTCACGGCCAGTCCCGCGGTCTGGCTCGCGGTCGACGACCCAGCACGGGAGGCGGCGCTGACCGCGACACTCCGCGACCACGACGTGGACGTGGTGTCCAGGTCGACGACCGCGGCGGCGGTGACGGGCTACGCGCAGACCGCGCCCGGTTGGTCCAACCAACTGGCACTCGTCGCCGGCGCGATCGCGGAACTGCTCGCGGTGCTGCTGGTGGCGCTGGTCGTGTTGACCGGACGCGCCGTCCGGCAGCGGGATCTCGCCGGCCTCCGGCTCGTCGGCATCGACCGTCGCACCCTGCAACGGTCGTCGTTGTGGGAGCTCGGTGTGCTGGTCGCGGTCGGCATGGTGGGCGGGGTGGTCGCGGGGCTGATCGGGGTCCGGGTGGCGCTGCCGTCGGTGCCGATCTTCGTCGCGGACCCGCCGGTGCCGATCCCGGTGGTGCACCCGTTGCAGTGGGGCTGGCTGGTCGGCGCGGTCGCCCTCGGCGTCGTCCTGCTGGTGCCGACCGTGGTGGTGCTGACCCGCAGGTTGGTCGCGGGCGCTCGCCCCGCGCGCGTGTCGGGGGACGACCGGTGACGCACGCTGCGGTCGACCCGTCCCCGGTCCGGGCCCGTGGCCTGGCGGTGTCGGCGCGCCGCCTCGTGCACATCTACCGGGTCGAGGGCAACGACGTCGTCGCGCTCACCAGCGTCGACCTGGAGGTCGCACCCGGTCAGGTGGTGGCCCTGCTGGGGCCGTCGGGTTCGGGCAAGTCGACGTTGCTGACGCTGCTCGCGGGTCTGCACCGACCGAGTGCTGGCGCGCTGGTGGTCGGCGACGTCGACCTCGCCCGGGCGGACGAAGCCGCGCGTGACCGGTTGCGGGCCACCGAGGTCGGGGTGCTGCTGCAGGGCGCCGGCCGCAATCTGTTGCCCTATGCAACACCGGTGCAGAACGTCGAGCGCGCCCAGGCGGTCGCGCGCCGCCTGGGCCGGTCGCTGCCGTCACCGCACGAGATGCTCGACCTGGTCGGGGTGGCTGATCTCGCCGACGCCCGGCTCGCGACGCTGCCCCCGGGCCTGGTGCAGGTCGTGGCCGTGGCGGTCGCGACCTCGGCGCTGCCCGGCCTGCTGCTCGCCGACGAACCGACCAGCCAACTCGACCACGCCCACCGCGACGACGTGCTCGCTGCGATCAAGGCCGTCAACGAGGCGGTCGGGACCACGGTCCTGCTCGTGACCCACGACCTCGAGGTGGCCAACCGGCTCCCGCGCCAGGTGACGATCCGCGACGGCCGCATCGGGGCCGAGGGCCTGGGTGCCGCCGAGCTCGCCGTGGTCGGCGGCGACGGCACCGTGCAGCTCCCGCCGGACATCGCCTCCGAGTTCCCGCCGGGATCGCTGCTGCGGGTCCGACGGCTGCCCGGCGGCGAGATCGTGCTGGAGTCGACCGTCGACACCCCATCGGAGGAACCGTCGTGACCACGCCTGCGATCGCCGCCAGTGGGGTGGTGGTCCGCTACGGCGAGGTCACCGCCGTGGCGGGGGTCGACCTCGCGGTCGAGGCCGGGCAAGTGGTCGCGGTGACCGGGCCGTCCGGCGCCGGCAAGTCGTCCCTGCTGGCGGCGCTGGCCGGGTTGCGGCCGCCGGCCGCGGGTGAGGTGCACGTGGGTGGTGCACCACTGCGCGACCACGACGACGCCGTCGAGCACGGCGTGGTGATCGTTCCCCAGGGCAACGGTCTGGTGCGGGTGCTCACCGCGGCCGAGAACGTGGCCGTCGCGGTGCTCGGACGTCGGGACGACGTGGACGACGTCGTGGCGGCCGCGTTGGCCGCAGTGGGTCTCGACGGCGCGGCGGGGCAACTGGTCGAGGAGTTGTCGGGTGGTCAGCAGCAACGCCTCGCCGTGGCCCGCGGCCTGGCCCAGCGCGGGAAGGTCGTGCTGGCCGACGAACCCACCAGCGAGCTCGACGCCGGCAACCGCGAACGGGTCGTGGCCCTGTTGCGGGCCGAGGCCGAGCGTGGCGCGGCCGTCGTGTTCGCCACCCACGATCCCGACGGCGCCGCCGCCTGCGACGCCGAGCTGCGCCTCGACGACGGCGTGGCGTCGTGGGTGCGCCGCTGAAGGCTGCTCCAGCCGCCTGAGGGCTGCCTAACCACCCAGGGGATCAGCCGCCCTGGGGATCAGGCGCCCGGAAACTCAGCCGGTCTGGGTGAGCCGGGCCGGGAAGCCGCCGGTGGCGATCGGGCCCCACCGCTCGATCGTGATGCGCAGCAGGCTCTTGCCCTGCCGCTGCATGGCCTCGCGGTACTCGTCCCAGTCGGGGTGCTCGCCGCTGATGGAGCGGAAGTAGGTCACGAAGTCCTCGACTGCCTCGGGCATGTCCAGCACCTCGCCACTGCCGTCGACCTGCACCCAGGCGTCGTCGAAGTCGTCGGACAGGAACAGCATCGACACCCGCGGGTCGCGCCGGACGTTGGCCGTCTTGGCGCGTTCGGGGTACGTCGAGATCAGGATGCGGCCCTCGGGGTCGATGCCGCAGGCGACCGGCGACAGCTGCGGCCGGCCGTCGCGGCGGGTGGTGACGACGATCCCGTGGTGGCGCGGGCGGATGAACTCGAGCAACGCGTCGCGGTCGACGCGGTCGGCGGTGGCAGTCTTCGGCACGCCCCCTACCTACCCCGATCCGTCGGCTCCGGCACGCAACGCCTGCTCGACCCGCTCGACGGTGACGCCGACGTCGGCGCTGGCGTCGACGAGGTGGACGTGGCGTCGTCCGGCCAGCAGGTCGGTGAACCGGGCGTGCATCGCCGGCCAACTCTCGTCCGCCCCGACCAGCTGCGGCACGTCACCGCGAGCGGTGAACCGCTCCTGCCCCACCGCCGCGTCGGTGACCAGCGCGACCTCGACGAATTCCGAATCCGTTGCAGTGCACAACGATCCCAGCTGTTCGATGAAGTCGACCCGGCCGAGGTACTGCGGCACGACGACGTCGTGCCCGTCGCGCAGGTGCCGCTCGGCCATGGCCAGCGCGAGGCGACGGGTGGCGAGGTACGAGGCCGTCACGTCGCCGTCGGTGTCGCCGAGGAGCGACCGCACGACGTCGAGGTCGAGCATCAGGGACAACGACCGGGCGTCGGCGAGCTCCCGCGCCACCGTCGACTTCCCGACCCCCGGTGCGCCGTTGAGCAGGATCAGCCGGGCCATCTCAGCATTGTGGCGCTAGGTTGCCCGCCGAGGAGGCGTGATGAGCACAGGCCCGTACGTGTTGGGGCCGTCCCACGCGCCCGAGAGGCCGGTGCTGCGCCCTGGCCGCCGACCGTGGGCCGACAACGACACCGCCGTCGCGGTCGTGTTGGCCGGGTTCCTCATGATCGCCGCGGCGGTCAGCCTGTACGGCACCGGCGGCATGCCCGACGACATCCAGAGCTGCCCGTCACTCGCCGCCGTCGACACCGTGCGCCCCGAACTCCGGGGCAGCTGCTCGCTCTGGCGCGACGACCGCGCGCACTTCATCCGCCGCCTCGGCGTCGTCGGCCTGGTGGTCGCCGCGCTCGGAGTGCTGACGGCCGGCCGCCGCTGGTGGAACAACGGTGAGGTCCGGCTGACGACCTGGAAGACCGTGACCTGGAGCCTGCTCACCCCGGTCGCGTTCCTGTTCTTCCTGGCCCCGACCCTGCCGGCCGGCCAGGCGAACGACGGCGTCTACACCGCCCTCGGTCCGGTGCTCGTGGCCGGCGCGGTCTACGTGACGTGGCGGGCTGCCTCGTGGTCGAGGGCCGCAAGCCTGCGGGCCCATCTGTTGTCGGCCGCGACGATGTCCGTGCCGCTGGTCTGCGCCGGCACGGCGCTCGCCGAGGCGTACCGGTGGCGCTCGCCCTCGCGGCCGTTCCGGGTCCAGGAGGCCGACTTCCCGTACGGTTCGGGCGGCGTCACGCCCGTGTCGATCCTCCTCGTGGTGACCGCGGTGCTGTTCGCGGCGGCCGTCCTGCTCGCCCGACTCGGACGCCGGGCGCCGAACGTGTGGCTGGGCGGCCTGCTCTTCGCGGTGTCGGTGGCCGTCACCGTGCCGGTCTTCGTCCCCGACCTCGTCCCGGCCTGGCGCAACGTCGACGCCACCGGCTGGGACGCCCCCGGTCCGGGCGTGTGGTTGCCGGTCCTGCTCGCTCCGGCCGCACTGACCCTGTCGGTCTGGGCCGCCTCCGCGCTCCGCCGCGACCCGGCGGCGCCGCCGCGAACGCCGCGACCGCGTTCACGTGAACGCGCCTCTCGGCGTGTCGTCGATGCCATCCAACGACTCTGACCCTGGCCTGCCCTGGACGTAGGACTGCGAAGGCGGGCGTCAGCACCCTCCCCGAGCCCGTTGGTGGGCAATGCCACCCACCTCCTCGGGCGATGTGCCTGGTAGCGGGCACATCGCCGCCCGATGTGCCCGCTGACGGGCACATCGGCGTCAGGATGGGCGGGGGACGTCGGCTTCCCAGCGGGCGCGGCGCTCGGCGTCGGTCTGCTCCCACCACGGCGTGCCGCGTTCACCGAGCGCCACCTTGGCGGCCTGGACCCCGGCGCGGACGCGGGGTTCGTCGTCGGTGCCGCGGGCGGTCTTCACCGCGCGGCGCCAGGCCATCAGGACCGAGCGCAGTTCGGCGGCACGGTCCTCTGGGATGTCCGGATCGGTCGCGCGCCACCGGCGTCCGTCGACCACGATGTAGCGGCCGTCGTCGGTGTGTTCGACCACCTCACTCGGCCCGGGCGGGCAGGACGCAGAACTCGTTGCCGGACGGGTCGGTGTACACGCGCCACGGCAGGTCGCCCCACCCGTGGTCGAGCCGGACGCCGCCCCGCTCGACGATCGCCGCGGTCACGGCGTCGGCGTCGTCGTCGCCCGCTTCCAGCCGGATGTCGAGGTGGACGCGGTTCTTGCCGTCGCCCTTCGCGGCGGGTTCCGGGCACAGCTCGAGCAGCGGACCGCGACGCGACGGGTGGCGCAGCGACCGCGGCGCGACCCCGTCGACGTGGGTCCAGCCGGTGAGCCACGACCAGAAGGCCGCGTCGCGGTCGGGATCGGCGACGTCGAGCGGCAGCGCGGCCAACGGGCCGGTGTCGGTGTAGGCGGAACGTTCCTCCATGACGCAGAAGGGGTTGCCGGCCGGGTCGGCGAGCACGACCCACGGCACGTCGCCCTGGCCGATGTCGAGGTGGGTCGCGCCGAGCGCGAGCAGCCGCTCGACCACGGCGCTCTGCTCGGCGCCCCCGAGCAGGTCGAGGTGCAGCCGCAGCAGCGAGGTCGGGGCGCGGTCGACGGTCTGGAAGCAGAGGTCGAGCACGCAACCGCCACCGGCGTCGAGGCGGGTCTCGTACCCGGCGGGCTCGTCGGTCAGTGGCTCGGTGCCCAGCGCCGCCTCCCAGAAGCGGCCGACCCGGCCCGGGTCGACGGCGTCGAACACGATGTTCTCGAGGTACACGCGGCCACCGTAACGGCGGGAGTGCGGTGTGACAGGGTCACGTTCCGTGACCGATCCCCAGGCGTGGCTGGCCGCCGTGACCATCGACCCCGCCGTCCACGAGCTCCGCCCGGACTACGTCGCCGTCGTCCTCGTCGCCGAGAACGTCACCGGCGGTCCGAGCGACAGCGCCAGCGAGGCGTTGCTGACCTCTGCCGAGGCGCGCACCCGAGAGTTCGACGGCACGCCGCCGCACGTCGAGTCCTGGCGCGAGGCCTACCGGGCCTTCGGCGCGAAGCCGCAACGCACCCGACCCAGCGTCGACGCGCTGCTGCGCCGGGTCGGCGACGGACTCCCCCGCATCGACCGCATCACCGACGCGTACAACGCCGTCTCGATCTCCCACGCCGTCCCGCTCGGCGGCGAGGACCTCGACGCGTACGTGGGTCCCGCGCGCCTGACCCGCGCCGACGGCACCGAGGACTTCGACACGACGAAGGAGGGCGCGGACGTCGTCGAACACCCCGAGGCCGGCGAGGTGGTCTGGCGCGACGACACCGGCGTGACCTGCCGACGCTGGAACTGGCGCCAGTGCACCCGCACCCGGCTGACGACCGCCACGACCCGCGCGTTCTTCGTCCTCGACGGCCTGGACCCCCTCGGGGTCGACGGCACGGTCGCGGCCGCCGACGCGCTGCAGACCGCGCTCGAGACCGTCAGCCCCGGCGTCGTCGTCGCCCGGCGGGTGCTCACCGCCTGACGGAGATCCGGCCGCGTGCCGGACGCCGCTGGAATCACCTGCGGATCAGTGATCGGTTCCTTGCGACATGGCGCGAGGAACCGATCACTGATCACGGGCTCAGACCGGCTCGGACACCGGCTCGACGGCGACCGCCGGTGCCCGGCGCGGGGTCATCCCCGGCGCGGCGAGGGCGGCGAGCGCGGCCACGGCGGCGAACGCCCACCAGGTGTGCTGGAACGCGGCGTGGGCGGCGGCGTACCCGACCGGCACCCCGAGCACCGCGACGACCAGGCTCACGCCGAGGGCGGTGCCGATCTGCCGGTTCATGTTGACGACGGCGCTCCCGGTGGCCGCGCGGGCCGGCGGCAGGTCGGCCGTGGCCGACGACAGGATCGACGGCAGCGCCAGACCGACCCCGACACCCCCGATCAGCCAGCCGGGCAGCACGCTGCCGGCGTAGTCGGGTGTCGGACCGACGAGCAGCGAGGTGAGCACGCCACCCACGCCGACCAGCACGCAGCCGACGGCGACCAGGTACCCCACCGGGATGCGGTGGGCCAGGCGGTGCGCGACGGCCGCGAAGATCGGGACCATGAGCGGTCCGGGCGCGATCGCGAACCCCGTCTTGATCGGCGAGTAGTCCCAGACCTGCTGCATCCAGAGGATGTTGGTCAACAGCGCCGCGGCGAAGGGCACCGCGAACAGGAGCGCGGTCGCGTTCGCCCAGGCGAAGGCCCGCACCCGCAACAGCGCCGGTTCAACGACCGGAACCGGGTGGCGCCGGGAGCTCAGCGTGAAGGCCCCGAACGCGACGACGGTGACGACCCACGCCGCCACGGTGCGCCCGCTCGCCCACCCCCAGTCCGGGCCCTCGACCAAGCCGAGGGTCAGGGCGCCGATCGAGACCGCCAGCAGGACGGCGCCGCGGACGTCGGGCAGCGCGGTGACCGACTCGTCGCGCGAACGCGGCACGAGCCGCGCCGCGGCCACCAGCGCGACGACCCCGATAGGCAGGTTGACCAGGAACACCCAGCGCCACGAGGCCTCGACCAGCAGCCCACCGACCGCCGGGCCGAGCGCGGCCGCGAGCGCACCGGTGGCGGCCCAGATCCGCACGGCCCCCGCGCGTCGTTCCGGCGGCATCGAGGCCACGACCAGGCCGAGGCTCGCGGGGGTCAGCAGCGCGGCGCCGACGGCTTGCACGGCGCGGAACGCCACGAGCCACCAGACGCCGTCCGCCGCCGCGCACGCGACGCTCGCCAGGGTGAAGACGCCGAGCCCGACGAGGAAACCGCCCTTGCGGCCGTAACGGTCGGCGATTCGGCCGGCCGGTACGAGCAGGGCGGCGTAGACGATCGCGTACGCGTTGAGCACCCACGACAACTGCGAGAGCGTCGTGCCGGAGAAGTCGGCGCCGATGTCGTCGAAGGCGACGTTGACAATGAAGACGTCGAGGCTCGCCATGAACGCCGCGAGCGACAGCACGGCGAGGACGAGCGAAGGGCGCTGACTCTGGTTCGGCACAGCCAGCACGGTACCGAGCTGACTATGACGAACACAAGCTAGACTCCTCCCGTGGCTCATGACACCGCCGTCCTCGAGGGCCCTCTGGCCGACCGCGACGCGTGGACCGACGAGCAGTGCCCGGTCCGCGGCACACTCGACATCGTCGGCACCCGGTCGGCGATCCTGCTGCTGCGCGAGGCCTTCTACGGCACCACCCGGTTCGACGACTTCGCCGCGCGCGTCCGCATCTCCGACGCCGTGGCCGCGGCACGCCTGCGCGAGCTGACCGCGGCGGGTCTGTTCGAGAAGGTGCCGTACCGCGAGGACGGCGCCCGCACCCGGTACGAGTACGTGCTGACCGAGTCCGGCCGCGACCTCGTCCCCGCCGTGCTCGCCCTGTTCGAGTGGGGCTCGCGTCACCTCTCGGCCGACGGCCGCGGCCCGCTGCGCATGCGGCACGACGGCTGCGGCGCCGACATCCACCTCACCGTCACCTGCGACGAGGGGCACGCCGTCCCTCTCGGCGAACTCGCCGTCCAGGCGGCGCCGCGTCGCACCCGTCGCCCGACCTCGTGACGGGCGCCGCGACCTCCGCCCGGTGAAGCGAGTGGTCACTTCCTCCCGTGAATGGTCACAGATTCCCGCCCACTCACGGGGTTTCGTGACCACTCGCCGAGGACGGACGCCCTACACCGAGGCCGGACGCCCTACACCGAGGCCGGACGCCCTACTCCGAGGGCGTGAGCGCGCGGCGCATGACCACCCGGCGCCCCATGACGTCCATCCCGTGCTCGTTCTCCTCGGCGCGCAACGCGACCAGACCCGGGGTCCACTGCTCCGACGGCACCTCGACGAAACCGTGGCGGGCGTAGAAGGGGCCGTTCCAGGCGACGTCGCCGAAGGTGCACAGCGTCACCGCGGAGTGGCCGTTCTCCGCCGCCCAGGTGACGACCCGGTCCAACAGCGCCGTGCCGACCCCGCGCCGCATGTGGCTCGGCAGCACCGAGAGCTGTTCGAGGTGCGGGGTGCCGTCGACCAGTTCGACCCGCGCCAACCCGACCGGCGGGCGGCCGGCGACGAACAACGCCGCCGACGCCGCGTACGTCGCGACGTCCGCGGCCGGCGGCAACGGCGGGAAGCCCGCGACCGAGAACACCGTGTCGGAACGGGTTTCCAGCTCGGGCAGACCGCCCAGATCGGCGGGCTCGGCCGGTCGCACCTCGAGCAGCACCGGGGTGGCCCGGAAGCCCAGCGCGCCCGCGAGTTGCTCGGGCTTGCGGGTCGGGACGCCGAGGACCCCACCGCCCTTCACCCGCACGCCGACCAACGTCGACCCGCGCGGCGACGGCGCGATGGCCGCGACCCCGACGTCGGCGGGGACGTCGACGCCGTCGATCTGCGCGCGGTCGAAGGAGTGTTCGCCGACCACGAGCTGGTCCCTCGTGATCGCGATGGACCGCAGCCGCTGCGAAGCCGCCACGGCGAGGGCGTCGAACCCGCAGATGAGCACGAAGGCCGCGAGCCACGCCCAGAAGTGCGCCCCGCCGCCGCCCAGGACGTAGTCGGCGATCGCGCCGGCGGCGATGGCCACGCCCAGCGCGACGGTGCTGCGGTAGGACCGGGGGTGCTCGCGGTAGATCTCGACCCCGGGCGTGGGGCGCACGCGCGCCCGGCCTAGGCGAACCGCTGGGCGAACTCGGTCGCCCAGTAGGTGAGGATCATCGACGCGCCCGCCCGGCGGATGGCCGTGAGCGTCTCGGGGATCACACGGTCGCGGTCGAGCCACCCGTTCGCCGCGGCGGCTTCGACCATCGCGTACTCCCCGCTGACCTGGTAGGCCGCCACGGGAACCGGGCTGGCGTCGGCGATGGTGCGCAGGATGTCGAGGTACGGCAGCGCCGGCTTGACCATGATCGCGTCGGCGCCCTCGGCGACGTCGAGCGACGCCTCGGCCAACGCCTCGCGCTCGCCTCGGGCGTGGTCCTGCTGGTAGGTCTTGCGGTCGCCGCGCAACGACGACCCGACCGCCTCCCGGAACGGGCCGTAGAAGCCGGAGGCGTACTTGGCGGCGTAGGCGAGGATCCCGACGTCCTGGTGCCCGGCGGCGTCGAGCGCGGCCCGGACGACGCCGACCTGGCCGTCCATCATCCCGCTGGTGCCGACCATGTGGCTGCCGGCGGCGGCCTGCGCCACGCCCATCGCGGCGTACCGCTCGAGGGTGGCGTCGTTGTCCACTGCACCGTTCTCGTCGAGGACGCCGCAGTGGCCGTGGTCGGTGAACTCGTCGAGGCAGAGGTCGGCCATGAGCACGGTGTCGTCGCCGAGTTCCGCGCGCAGCCGCTGCATGGCGACGTTGAGGATGGCGTCGGGGTCGTCGGCGCCCGAGCCGATCGCATCCTTGTGCAACGGAACGCCGTAGACCATGATCCCGCCGACCCCGGCCTGGGTGGCCTCGACCGCCGCCTTCACGAGCGAGTCGAGCGTGTGCTGCACCGCCCCGGGCATCGAGGTGATGGCCACCGGCTCGTCGATCCCCTCCCGGACGAACACCGGGAGGACCAGGTTCTGCGGCCGGACGTCGACGTCGGCCGCGAGCCGACGCAGGGCCGGGGTGGCGCGCATCCGGCGCGGCCGGAAGGCGGGGAACGCGGGCAGATCGGGAAGCGGACTCACGCCTCCGAGGGTACGGCGGCCAGGTGGGCGCGGAGCGCCTCGACGACCAGGGCGTGGTCGTCGGCCTGCGGCAGGCCGGAGACCGTGACGGTGCCGATCGGACCCGCCCCGGCGATGCGGATCGGGAAGCAGCCGCCGTGGGCGGCGTAGCGCACGGGGTCGAGCCCGGAGTCGGCGTCGAAGACCTTGCCCGCGGCGGCCATCCGCCGTCCGACCAGGAACGAGCTCGCCCCGAACCGGTCGACGGTGCGCACCTTGCGCTCGACCCACACGTCGTTGTCCGGCGTGGTGCCGGCCAGCGCGGCGTGGAACAGCTGCTGGCCGTGGCGGCGGATGTCGATCGTCACCCCGAGGCCCCGCTCACGGGCCAGGTCGACCAGGCGGGTCCCCAGCGCCCACGCGTCGTCGTGGTCGAACCGGGTGAACACGAGCTCGCGTTCCTGGTCCTCGAGCGTCGCGATGAGATCGGTGAGGTCGTCGTCGGGACTCGAGTGGCTCGGCACCCTCGGAACGGTATCCGCCCGACCTGGTGGAACGCCGCGAGCCCCGGCGGTCACGTGGACCACCGGGGCTCGCGGGACGGACCGGGACGACTCAGCGACGCGAGCGCGACCGCTTCGGGGCCTCGGCCGCCGTGGCGGCGGCGGCACCCTGCTCGGCGGCGCGGGCGACCGCGAACTCGGCCAGGGCGTCGACCAGGGCCTCGACGTTGGCCTCGTCCGGCTGCACGTCGACGCGCAGACCGAACTCGGTCGCGGTGGCGGCCGTCTGCGGGCCGATGGCCGCGACCACGGTGCGGGCGTGGGGCTTGCCGGCGATGCCGACCAGGTTCCGGACCGTGGAACTCGAGGTGAAGCAGACGGCCTGGAAGCCGCCGGACTTGATCGCGTCGCGGATCGGCGCGGCCGGCGGCGCGGCGCGGACGGTCCGGTAGGCGGTGACGTCGTCGATCTCCCAGCCGCGCTCGCGCAGGCCGGCGGCGAGGGTCTCGGTGGCGATGTCGGCGCGGGGCAGCAGGACCCGGTTGATGGGGTCGAGCACCTCGTCGTAGTCCGGGAAGTCCGCGAGCAGACCCTCCGAGCTCTGCTCGCCCGAGGGCAGCAGCTCCGGCTCGATGCCGAAGGCGCGGACGGCGTCGGCGGTGGCCGTGCCGACACAGGCGATCTTGACGCCGGCGAAGGCGCGGGCGTCCAGACCGAACTCCGCGAACTTCTCGCGGACGGCCTTGACCGCGTTGGTCGAGGTGAACACGATCCACTCGAAGCGGCCGGTCACCAGACCCTTGATCGCGCGCTCCATCTGCGTGGGCGTGCGCGGCGGCTCGACGGCGATGGTCGGGACCTCGACCGGCACCGCGCCGTACTGGCGCAGCCGGGCGCTCATGGTGCCCGCCTGCTCCTTGGTGCGCGGCACCAGGACGCGCCACCCGAACAGCGGGCGGCTCTCCCACCAGCCGAGCTTCTCGGCCGAGGCGACGGCCTTGCCGACGGTGACGACGACCGTGCCGGTCACGCCCGCGCCGAGCAGTTCGAGCTCGCCCAGGGTGCCGACGACGGTGTGCTCGCCGGAGCCGGTGGCGTCGGCGGTGACCGCGGCCGGGGTGTCGGGCTTCTTGCCGGCGGAGACCAGCTCGCGGGTGACCCGCTCGAGCTCGGCGGCGTCGGTGGTGACCTGCACGGTGCCCGCGACGGCGGCGACGGTGTCCCAGTCGATCGTTGCACCAGGCAACAAGGTGACCGACGTGGTGACCGCGCCCGTGGCGATACCGGCGTACGCGGCGGCACCGCGGGCGGTGTCGACACCGGGGATGACCTCGTAGGGCACGACGGTCTTGGCGACGGCCGCGATCTCCTTGACCACGGCGTCGTTGGCCATGACGTCACCCGCGACCAGGCGGACCACGGTGGCCCCGCCGCGCGCCTCGGTCAGCGCGACCTTCGAGGTGTCGGCGCCGGCGGCGTCGACCACCCGCACCTCCGCGCCGGAGGCGGTCCCGGCGGCGTCGCGCAGGGTCTCCGGCACACCGGGGTCGCAGAGGACCAGTTGGGACTCGGCGAGGGCGGCGCCCGCCCGCGCACTGAGCAGGTCGACGTCACCCGCCCCGGCTCCGAGGAACGAGATGCGGCCCGTCGGCTTGCGCACTCGGGTCATGTGGAACTCCCCATCATGGTGTCAGCACCGAGATCGATCAGCTCGGCGGCGAGCCGCCGGCCGATTCCCTCGGCATCGGTGAGCGGACCGGTCGCGGACAGCCGGACGGCATCGCTGCCGTCGACCGCCGTGACCGACGCCCGCAGGTACAACTCGTCGGGTTCGCCGTCGTCCCCGGGGTCCCCGAGGGCGATGTCGGCGAGCGCCCCGACCGGCGCACTGCACCCCGCCTCGAGTGCTTCGAGGACGGCACGTTCGGCGACGACCGCGGCCCGCGTGGCCGGATCGTCGAGCACTGCGACCCACGCGGCGACGACGTCGTCGTCCGCGCGGACCTCGACCGCGAGCGCGCCCTGGGCCGGAGCCGGCAGCAGCTGGGTCGGGTCGAGCACCTCGGTCACCTCGTCCTGACGACCGAGCCGGCGCAACCCGGCCGCCGCGAGGACGACACCGTCGACCCGACCGGACGTCACCGCGGCCAACCGGGTGTCGACGTTCCCACGGATCGGCTCCACGACCAAACCGAGTCCGAGCGCGAGCAACTGGGCCGCGCGGCGCGGCGAGCCGGTTCCGAGGACCGAGCCCTCGGGCAGTTCGCCGAGGGTCAGACGGTCACGGGCGACGAGGACGTCGCGCGGGTCCTCCCGGACCGGCACGGCACCGATCGCGAGACCGGGTGCGGGTGCGGTCGGCAGGTCCTTGTAGCTGTGGATCGCGAGGTCGATGCGGTGCTCGAGCAGGGCGGTCCGCAACGAGGTCACGAACACCCCCGTGCCGCCGATCTGCGCCAAGGCGGCCTTCGACACGTCACCCTCGGTGACGATGGGGACGATCTCGACCGCGATCGGCTCATCCGTTGCGGCCTGCAACGATCGCACCACCAGGTCGGTCTGGGTGCGGGCGAGCGCGCTGTTGCGGGTCCCGACCCGCAGCGTGCGGACGGCGGTCACGACGACCACTCCGGCACGGTCGGCCGGGTCGCGGACGCGCCGCCGACCGCGCGCGACCCGGTGGTGTCGTCACGGACCGCCGCGACCGACTCGGCCGAGGCCGGGTCGAGGTCGAACAGGGCACGCAACGCGGCCGTGTAGTCGGCGCCGTCGGGAGCCGCGGCCAGTTCCTTCACCCGCACCGTTGGTACGTGCAACAGTTTCTCGACCGCGCGGCGCACGGCTGACTCGACCTCGGTCCGGGTGCGGTCGTCCATGCCGGGCAGTCGACCCTCGAGCCGGGCCACCTCGGCGGCCACGACCTCGCCCGCCCGCTGCCGCAACGCGGTGACGGTCGGGGTGACGGCGTGCTGCCGCTGCGCGGCCAGGTAGTGGTCCAGCTCGCCGGTGACGATGGCGTCGGCCGCGGCGACGTCGGAGTCGTCGACGACCGCGCCGTCGATGACCCGCAGCGACGCCAGGTCGAGCAGGGTGACGCCCGGGAGCGCGCCGACGGCCGGGTCGATGTCGCGGGGCACGGCGAGGTCGAGGACCAACAGGGGCCGCGCGGAGCGGTCGCCGACGAGGTCGGCGTCGATCACGGTGCCGACCGCTCCGGTCGAGCTCACGAGCACGTCGGCGTCGGCGACGACGGCCGCGAGGTCCTCGAGGCCGGCGGGGAGTCCGCCGACGGCGGCGGCGAGTCGCTCGGCGCGAGCGGCGCCCCGGTTGGCCACCGTGATCGAGCCCGCACCGCGACGCATGGCGGTGGTCGCGGCGAGGGCGCCCATCGCCCCGGCACCCACGACGGCGACCGATGACTGCTGCAACGATCCGGCGCGGTCGAGCGCGACGGAGACGACCGAGGCACCGGCGTGGTCGATGGCGGTCTCGGAGTGCACCCGCTTGCCGACGTGCAGCGACCGCTGGGCGAGGTCGTGCAGGACGGTGCCGACGGCGCCGTTCGCGACCGCGGCGGCGTAGGCGTCGCGCACCTGACCGAGGATCTGCGACTCCCCGACGACCATGGAGTCCAACCCCGCCGACACCCGGAAGATGTGCTGCACGGCCGGGGCGGCGTAGTGGACGTAGAGGTGGCGACCGAGTTCGGCGACCGAGGTGCCGGCGCGGCGGGCCAGCACCGAACTGATCTCGGCGACGGCCGGGTGGAACATCGTGACGTCGGCGTAGACCTCGACCCGGTTGCAGGTCGCGAGGACCAGCGCCTCGTCGATGCACGGGGCCCCGGTGAGCTCGTCGAGGGTCTTGGCGACGTCGTCGCCCGAGAGCGTCACCGACTCCAGGACGTCCAGCGGGGCGGTCAGGTGCGACAGCCCGATGACCAGCACGCTCATGCGTGACCACCTCGCGCGAGGTGGGCGACGCCCGCGGGGGCGGCCGCCTTGCGACGCTCGTGGAACGACAGGATCTGCAGCTCGCCCGCGAGGTCGACCTTGCGGACGTCGACGTCGGCGGGCACCGACAACACGACCGGTGCGAAGTTGAGGATCGAGCGCACGCCGCAGGCCACCAGCCGGTCGCAGACCTCCTGGGCCGCCGCGGCGGGGGTGGCGAGGACGCCGATCGAGATGTGCTCGCGCTCGACCAGTTCGGCGAGGTGGTCCAGGTGCTGGACCGTGAGGCCGTGCACGACCGTGCCGACCCGGCCCGGCTCGACGTCGAGCAGCGCGGCGATGCGGAACCCGCGGCTGCCGAAGCCGCCGTAGCCCGCGAGCGCCTGGCCGAGGTTGCCGACGCCGATCAACGCGACGACGCGGTCCTCGGTCAGCCCGAGCACCCGCGAGACCTGCTCGGCGAGGGTGTCGACGTGGTAGCCGACGCCGCGCACCCCGTACGAGCCGAGGTAGGACAGGTCCTTGCGGAGCAGACCGGCGTTGACGCCGGCGAGGGTGGCCAGGGCGTCGGAGGAGACGGTCGCGGTCCCGCCGTCGGCGAGGGCCGAGAGCGCGCGCAGGTACACCGACAACCGGGCGACCGTGGCTTCCGGGACGGCGCGGTCCGGCGTGGCGACGGGCGTGGTGGCGCCGTCGGCCGGGGCGTCGGGGCTCACGCGTGGACCCGGGCGGAGGAGGCTGCGGCGCGCGTCACCAGGTGTGGTAGGGCGAGCGGCACTCCGGCGAGGTTACGCGCTTGTGAACGCGTTCACAAATCCGTGAACCGGGTCACCACCCCCGATGAACCCTGGCCTGCAGGGGTCTGGAGCCGGTGAAGTCAAGCCGCGCTCAGCGGGCCCCGACGGCCGCCCGCAACCGGTCCGGTTCGACCCGCCAGTAGCCGTGTTCGACGCCGTCGACGAGCAGCACCGGCACCAGGTCGGCCCACCGCGCGCGGTCGTCCGCGGCGACGTCGGCGTCGAGGTCACGCACCGCGACGCGGAACCCGAGCTCGGCGGCGAGAACACGGACGTCGGCCTCGGCGGTCTCGCAGAGGTGGCACCCCTCACGGGTCACCACGGTCACCTCGTGCTCGGCGGGCGGCGCGACCGGTTGGCGGCGACGCGGGAGCCAGCGGCTCACGACGCGGGGACGGCCGCGTCCGCGAGCCGCCACTTCTGCACCTTGCCCGTGACGGTGTGGGGCAGCGACCCGACGATCTCCACCCGTGCGGGGACCTTGTAGCGGGCCAGCGAGGAGCGCGCGGCCTCGCGCACCGCCTCGGCGTCCGGTGTCGCGTCGGGCAACCCGACCACGTAGGCGACGACGGCCTCACCGGTGCGGTCGTCGGGCACCCCGACCACCGCGACCTCGGCGACGCCGGGCAGCTGGCCGATCACCGACTCGACCTCGGCCGGGTAGACGTTGAAGCCGTTGACGATGACGAGGTCGGTGGTGCGACCGACCAGCCAGAGGTTGCCGTCGTCGTCACGCACGGCGATGTCGCCGGTGGCGAACCACCCGTCGACCGGGCCGTCGCGGCCGTCCGGCCAGTACCCGGAGAACAGGTTGTCGCCACGGACGGTCAGCTGCCCCGGGTCGCCGTCGTCGACCTCGTCACCGCCGACGTCGAGCAGGCGGACCTCGATCCCCGGCAGGGGCCGGCCGATCGAGCCGGGCGTCGGGTCGGCGCGGACGCCGGGCCGCGCGCCGATGGCGTTACAGGTGAGGACCGGTGCCGTCTCGGTCATGCCGTAGCCCTCGAACAACGCGACCCCGTCTGACGCGTACTCGCGCACGAGCGCGGCGGGCAGGGCCGACGCCCCCGAGAGCGCCAACCGCACCCCGGCGAACGCCTCGCGGACCGGGACCCGGGCCGACCACGCCGCGTACATCGGCGGTGCCCCGACCACGACGGTGACACCGTGTGCGGCGACGGCCGCGGCACACGCCACCGGGTCGAAGTGGGCCGCGAGCACGGTGGTCGTGGCGTTCCACAGCACGACCCCGAGCGCCGCGCCGAGCCCGAAGACGTGGAACAGCGGCAACGGCAGCAGGACGACGTCGTCAGGGGTGACGAGCGCGGGCTCGATGGCGGCGACCTGCGCGACGTTGGCGACCATCGCCCGGGCCGAGAGCATCGCGCCCCGCGGGCGGCCGCTGGTCCCGCTCGTGTAGAGCAGGACGGCCAGGTCCTCGCCGGTGCGGTCCAGGTGCGGGTCGTCCGCGGCGGGAGGCCCGGTGAGGTCGAGGACCTCGACCCCCTCGGGCAGTCCCGCGGGCGTCGTCGGGCCGACGACGGCGCGGGCGCCGGAGTCGGTGAGCACGTGGGTCAGCTCGGGTGCGGTGAGCGCGGGGTTGACCGGGCAGGACACCAGGCCGGCCCGCAGGGCGGCGAGGTGTTCGACGACCAGGGCCACCGAGGTCGGCCGGACGAGGACGACCCGGTCACCCGGGGTCAGGCCCGCGGCGACGAGCGCGGCAGCCGCCGCACTGACCCGGGCCTCGAGCTCGGCCCAGGTGACCGTGGCGTCGTCGGCGACGAACGCGACCCGGTCGCCGTGGTCCGCTGCCGCACGGCGCAGCAGGTCGCCGGGGCAGGCGACCGCGACGTCCATGGAGCCGCACGCTACTGGCGTCGGGAGGGCCGCTCCAGCCGGACACGGACCGAACTGTCTGACGCGACAGATTCTCGTCTGCGAGAGAGCGGGAGCGGGGTGGACATTCCGGGCACGCGACCTCTTTCCGGTGGCCGGATGTCCGATGCGGCTTGTAGATTCTCGTTTCACCTGAGGTCGGCGTGACGTCAGGCGGAGAGGACGGGCGTTGTCCGACGCGAGCAGCGCGTACGGCCACCCACGGCGAGCGGACCCGGTCCCCTCCGTGTGGGCGCTGCTCCCACCCTCCGTCACGGCGCTGGCGGCGTTGCGCGACGCCGTGCGCGGCGTCCTCGACGCCGAGAGCTCGGCCCACGCCCTCGAGCCGGACGAGCCGCGCCGCGGCGGTCGTCACCTGCGGGCGGTGGGAGTTCCCGGCCGCAAGGCCGTGGAACCGGAGGAGCCCGAGGTCGAGGACGACCACCGCGAGGTCTGGCAGCTGGTCGAACGGGCTCGCGACGGCGACGGCGAGGCGTTCGGGCTGATCTACGACCGCTACGCCGACGTCGTCTACCGGTACGTCTTCTACCGGGTCGGCGACCGCGGCCTCGCCGAGGACCTCACCAGCGAGACCTTCCTGCGGGCCCTGCGGCGGATCGGCTCGTTCACCTACCAGGGCCGTGACATCGGCGCGTGGCTCGTGACCATCGCCCGCAACCTCATCCTCGACCACGTGAAGTCGGCGCGGTCGCGGCTGGAGAGCACGACCGACGAGATCGGCCTGGTCGGCGACCACGCGTCCAGCACGGTCCGCCCGCCCACCCCCGAGGTGCTCGTCCTCGACTCGTTGACGTCGGCGGCCCTCATGGAAGCGGTCGACGCCCTCAACCTCGAACAGCGGGAGTGCGTGCTGCTGCGGTTCGTGCAGGGCTTCTCGGTCTCCGAGACCGCGGCGATCATGGGCAAGAACGACGGCGCCATCAAGGCGTTGCAGCACCGCGCAGTCCGCAAGTTGGCGACGCTCGTCGGGGACTCGTTGTGACGACCGGCGGTGTCGTTGTGGGTTCCCCCAGAATTGGAACCCCCGGTACCGCATCCCTTCGGCCGGTGGGGTCGTTGGAGTGGTCGCCCGCCACGTCCGGACGGGTGACCGCACGTCCCCCGGCCGAGGTAGGTGAGCGCTCGTGATGTTCCCCGCGCGCCGCCTCGACGGCCCCGTCGAACGCAAGGTCGTCGCCGCACTCGAAGCGGTCGGCGCCGGGCGGTCGACCGTCCGACTCCCCGCCATGTCGGACTCGTTCCGCGACGAGTTGCGCGCCCAGCTCGTGGCGGTGACCCCGCGCCTGGTGGCGGAAGGTGTCCGACCCGGGACCGAGACCGCTCCGCGCGCGACCGCCTCGACTGCCGGGACCCGCACCGCTTCCCGCGCCGCCGACCGGCCCAGCCGCCGCGCCGCCGCCGCGCCGCGG